>CBDTXN010000035.1:0-16996 GCA_965364455.1 uncultured Flavobacteriaceae bacterium | reverse complement strand
TTCCGGTTGAATCGGCGGGATCCTGGGTATATTGAATGTCTGGATATTTAAAAACCCTTAAAGAATTTAGCCTGTTATAAGTTCTGGTTCTGTCAGTATCAGTATATATAGTGCCTGGTTTAATGAATATAGCATCGCTTATCGCTTCAGGTTTATAACGCATTTCGTCAAAACTATAAAGAGTGTAGCCTTTATGACGTGCGCTATCTGTAAGAACATTATTTCTTTGCGAATAGGCGTAATCTGTAAAAATGTTAACCTTACTTATATTGTGAATTTTAAAAGGTGTCCTGGTGATACTGTCACCTTCGTTATTCCTTTTATTCTTTATGATAAGCGTCGTGTTCACCTTATGCCCGGTATCTACGGTATCAGCGTCAAAACTTATATACTCCTGGTCAAAATTATATACCCCGTTATTCCTAAATAATTGGGATAGACGATCTCGCTCTTCATTGAAGTCGATCGTATTATATTGCTGGCCCGCCTTGATCTCACTTTCAGCCTTATTTAATTCATATAATGAATCGAGAGGTTTGGAAGATATTTCGGTTTCAAGCGAGTCTAGAACATAAGGCTCATGAGTAGTTACATAATATTCTACTTTAGCCCTTTTTTGCTCGTCCTCCAAGGGGATGATTTCTGAATCTATCTCTACATTAAACCAGCCATTATTCCAGTACCATGATTGTAACCTGTTTTCCGACTTATTTTTATCTTCCTCGCGCACTAAAACGGGCGCTTCCCCTGTTCTTTTTATCCACTCGTTAAACTCCACTCTTGAGCGTAAAAATTTGTCGAATTGTTTCTTAGAGAGGAGGCCGGTTAAAAATTTTTTCTTACTCTCATTTTCAAGATATTTTTCGCTAATTATACTATCGATACCGGGTCTGGCCAAATTGTAAAAGTGCAGCTGCAGTGGAAATCCCAGAATCCTCGTGTTTGGTTCCTGGTAGAGTCGGCTGTAAATACCTGCGTCTTTTACCTTTTCCCCATTGCTGAAAATTTCATTTTTCACCAAGAGGTTTTCATCGGGCTCAAGTCTTTTTACGGCGTTACAGCTAATTATTAAGACAGGAAGTATAAAAAATAATAATATTTTTGCGATAAGCCGTTTCAAACAGTAGCGTTTAGAGGCTCAAAAATACATTTTTTTAATGCTAAGCAAAAGCCAGATTAAGTTAATAAAAAGCCTTTCTCAAAAAAAGTTCAGGAATGAGCATAATCTTTTTATGGTGGAAGGAACAAAAGGGGTCAGGGAGTTTGTAGAATCTGATTTTGAATTAGTTTCGGTTTATACAACCGGTGAAAGTTTTGAGGTTGCCGATGATAAGATCATTAAAATTGACGATAGAGAACTAAAAAAGATAAGCTCATTAAAAACTCCTCAAAAGACGCTGGCTATTTTTAAAATTCCGCAATGGAAAGCAATATCAAGCAAGGAATTAATAGTTGCTCTGGATGGAGTTCGTGATCCTGGAAATCTGGGTACTATAATAAGATTATGTGATTGGTTTGGTGTTAAGGATCTAATTTGCTCTAATGATACGGTAGATTGTTTTAACCCGAAAGTTGTACAGGCCACGATGGGATCACTGGCAAGGGTTAGTATCCATTATCTGGATCTAAGTGAATACTTATCCGGAAATAAAAATGTACCGGTATATGGCACTATGCTGGAAGGGGACAATATTTATTCTTCCAAACTTCCTGAAGAAGGAATCGTTGTTTTAGGTAACGAAGCAAATGGTATTTCAAAAGAAATTGAAAGTCTACTAGATAAAAAACTGACTATTCCACAATTTGGAAATGTTCAAAAAACCGAAAGCCTAAACGTGGCTACAGCAACTTCAATAGTCCTTAGCGAATTCCGCAGAAACTCTTTTACTGGAAAGTAAAGTTTATAAAAACTGCTCTGGAAGACATTTTATCTACATTTCCTGTATACAAGCTGTTAGGATCTGCATCTCGGACGAGTTCATCATTTATAGCAAATACGCCTCGAATTGAAGGTGATAATTTGAAATAATATAGATATAGATCTAACCCGAAACCTATTTCATAATAATAGGAGTTAGTGGTCATTCTAAATTGACCTGCGCTATTATCATCAGGGTTATTCTCATTACTACTCAGGTTGATAGAGGTGGAGAGTCCTCCAACCACAAATGGCCTGAAGTTATTTAACCTGTTGGCATTGAATTTCACCAATAAGGGGATGTGTACGTATGTAGAGCTTATTTCCCTGTAGGTATTAGCATCTGCCTTAAGTGCCTGGTATCCTCTGGTATTAAAATTAACCCCGGGTTCAAGACGAAGATCAAAATTATTATTTAATCTTAGGTTACCTACCAGGCCAACATTGAAACCGGTACGGGTTTCTACTCTAAAGTCCTGACCTGTTACCGGGCTTGGGTTGTAATCTTTATAATCGAAATTGAAATCATAGCTGTTTAGTCCAAGGAAGTAGCCCCAGGACCATCTCTGGTTGTCAAAATTTTGTTGATTTAATACCCGTTCTCCTGAAAATAATTGAGCATGAGTTGTATGCAGGCAAAACACCATTAGGGTAAAGGCAAAAATTTTCTTCATAGTACTACTTTGAGGCAGTGTATATTGTTGAAACGCCAAATGTTTGTGGTAAATCTACTACATCTATAAACCCAATTTTTGCTAAAATATTGTTGAAGGCAGATCCATATGGAAAATTAGCTGCGCTTTCGCTTAAATATGAATAGGCATCTTTATCCTTCGAAAATATCTTTCCAATAACGGGTAATATTAGATTAGAGTATAAACGGTAGCCTTGTTTGTAGGGAAATTTTGTAGGTACCGAAGTTTCCAATACTACAAAAATACCTCCGGGTTTCAAAACTCTGTATATTTCTTTAAGTCCTTTTTCCAGAGTTTCAAAATTTCTTACCCCAAATGCGACAGTAATGGCATCAAAAGAGTTATTTTCAAAAGGAAGATTTTCAGAATCTCCCTGGATCATTTCGATCTTTGATTCAATATTCTTCTCAGCGATTTTTTTTCGACCTACTCTTAACATTCCTTCAGACAGATCCAGGCCTACTATACGTTTAGCTCCGGTATTAGCCATTTGAATAGCCAGGTCTCCGGTTCCTGTGGCAATATCTAGAATACTTTCAGGATTGGTTGCCTTTACTGCTGCAACAACCTTCTTTCTCCACTTTACATCTGTACCCAGAGAAATCACACGATTAAGCCCATCATAATTGTCTGAAATATTATCAAACATTTGCTCCACCTGCTTCTTCTTGGTGAGTTTAGAATCCTTATAAGGCGTCACCTTTTTACTCATAGTGAAATTTTGGGTCAAAGATAACCGATATGCTTAAAAATCATTGACATTCAATAAATATTTATCTTTCTATTTGTGATTTTTCGTTTCTCTAAAATAACTTAACTTTGCCTCTTCAATTTGAAGCTTTTATATGAAAATAATTATCGCCGGTGCAGGTGAAGTAGGATTTCATTTAGCTAAATTACTTTCCTTTGAATCTCAGGATATCACGCTAATTGACCCAAACAGAGACAATCTTGCTTATGCAGATACTCACTTGGATATTAGAACAGTAAAAGGTGATGCGAGTTCAATAAAAATTTTAAAAGAAGCTCAGGTTAAATATACCGATATGGTAATTAGCGTTACTTCAAGTGAAGCAACTAATATTACTGTTTGTGTTTTGGCAAAACAGCTTGGTGCAAAAAGGACCATTGCCAGGATTTCCAATACTGAATTTCTTGAAAATCAGGGAGAACTTGGGTTTACCAGGTTTGGAATAGATGAATTGATTTCCCCTGAAGCTCTGGCATCTCGTGAGATCGAATTGCTCCTGAACCAGTCTGCGTTCAATGACAGTTATGAATTTGAGGAAGGAGCACTTACCATGATAGGGGTAAGTCTTTCACGTACAGCAACTTTTGTAGGTAAAACTGTAAAGGAAGCTGCAAAGATATTTCCAGAGCTTAATTTTGTTCCAATTGCTATTCAAAGATTTGGAACTCAGTATACATTAATTCCCAGGGGAGATACTCAATTTAAGGATGGTGACCAGGTATATTTCATTACTCTGAAAAATGGAGTGGAGGAGCTGTATAAACTTACCGGTAAAGTAAGGCAGGACATTAAAAATGTAATGATACTGGGTGGTAGTAAGATTGGAAGAAAAACTGCTCAGGATCTTTGTAGAAACAATTTTAAAGTAAAGCTGGTTGAGAAAGATCGTGATAAAGCCTATGAGCTCGCAGATGAATTGCCGAATACTTTGATCATAAATGGAGACGGTAGAAACGTGGAGCTGTTAGAAGAAGAAAACATCCATGATATGGATGCCTTTATCGCAGTTACCGGTAATTCGGAAACTAATATTATGTCTTGTCTTGTAGCAAAATCGAAAAGTGTTAAAAAGACCATCTCTCTTGTTGAGAATATGGATTATTTTCAGTTGAGTCATTCAATTGGTATAGATACTCTGATAAATAAGAAATTACTTGCGGCAAATAATATTTTCAGATTTGTTAGAAAAGGTGAGGTTGTAGCAATGACCAAACTGAATAACATGAACGCCGAATTATTGGAGTTCATTGTGAAGCCTAAATCTCAGGTAAGTAATAAGAAAATTAAAGATCTTGATTTCCCAAGATCAGCAATTATTGGTGGAATCATCAGAAATGGAACAGGTCTGATAGCGCTCGGTGATTTTCTAATTAAACCAGGAGACCGAATAGTGGTGTGTTGCTTACCCAGATCTATTAATAAAGTAGAAAAACTTTTCCTTTAATGCCCAGACTGAATTATCAAATAATTCTTCATGTAATGGGCTTACTGTTGCTCTGCAATGGTGGCTTTATGTTACTTGCTACCCTTGTAAGTTGGTTTTACCAGGATGGCGTTACCCTGGAAATTTCCACAGCTGCACTCATCACCCTTTTTATTGGTACTCTTTTTATGTTCACTACACGTGGACATAGTAAGGAAGTTAAGATAAGGGAAGGCTATATAATTGTAACTTTTGGATGGATCTTTATGGCTCTTAGTGGAGCTCTGCCATATGTGATTAGTGAATCTATACCTGGGTTTACTAATGCTTTTTTTGAAACCATGTCTGGTTATACTACTACAGGTGCCTCCATATTGAATGATATTGAAGCTATTCCAAAAGGTATATTATTCTGGCGCAGTCTTACCCATTGGATTGGAGGAATGGGGATTATCGTTCTGGCTATTGCAATTTTACCTTTATTGGGAATAGGAGGTATGCAGTTATTCACTGCGGAATCTCCCGGGCCAAGTGCAGATAAATTGAAACCACGAATTCGAGACACGGCAAAAAGATTATGGCTGATTTATGTTTCTTATACTCTGGCAGAAACCATTTTACTTTGGGTAGCCGGAATGTCCTTTTTCGATGCTATAAATCATGCTTTTAGTACGCTGTCGACGGGTGGTTTTTCAACAAAAAATGCCAGTCTTGCCTTCTGGAATGATAATCCTGTAATACAGTATATAGTCATAATCTTCATGCTGCTTGCCGGTAGTAACTTCGTACTAAGTTATTTCGCTTTTAAAGGTAAAATAAGTAAGGTTTTACGTGATGATGAATTTAAATGGTATATGATTTTCATTGCCGGGTTTACAGCAATTTCAGCATTGATCGTATATTTTAAAGCAGATGTAGGTTTATCTTCTATAGATCATCCCATGGTATGGGGTGAGGCTGAAAGCGCCTTCAGACATTCTTTATTTCAAGTGCTTGCGGTTATAACCACGACCGGATTTGTATCTGCAGATTATACTATGTGGACCCCATTTCTTACAATACTATTTTTCGGTTTATTTTTCCTGGGTGGGTCAGCTGGTTCCACTGCCGGTGGGGTGAAGGTGATGAGACATATCATTATGATCAAGAATGGTATCACTGAGTTTAAACGTACGCTTCATCCAAATGCAATCTTACCGGTTAGGTTCAATGGAAAGTCAATTAGCAAAGAAATTGTATTTAATATACTTGGTTTCTTTATCCTGTATATGTTGTCATTTATTATAGGTGCTGTAGTACTTGCTTCCTTAGGCTTGGATTTTGAAACCGCGATTGGTGGGGCTGCTTCATCTTTAGGAAATATTGGTCCGGCTTTTGGCGGATTGAGCCCGGTTAATAATTTTGATATGCTACCTGATATTGGTAAATGGTGGACCACCTTTCTTATGCTAATAGGGAGGCTTGAATTATTTACTGTTTTGATCATCCTAACCCCATTCTTCTGGAGAAATAGATAAGACAAAAAAACCGGCCTTTTAGCCGGTTTTAGATTATTTGCCTTTATTCAACTTTAAGAAAGTGCTTTCTTAATTCGTGACAATGCTTCGGTTATTTGGTCTTCACTGGCAGCATAAGATATTCTTATACATTCCGGATTGCCAAATGCATCACCAGTAACGGTGGCTACGTTGGCTTCCTCCAACAAGAATAAACTAAAGTCTGTTGCATTTAAAATCTCATGTCCCTTAATGGTTTTTCCGAAAAAGGAAGAAACATTGGGGAATACATAAAAAGCTCCTTCTGGTTCGGTGGTTACAAAACCATCAATATCATTTAAAAGATCAATGATAAGTTTTCTTCGGCTTTTAAAAGTATCTATCATATGACTAATCTTGCTCACCGGAGCTTCCAATGCAGTAATAACAGCTCTTTGAGCGATACAATTTGCTCCACTGGTAATTTGTCCCTGCATCTTATTACATGCTCTGGCGATATACGAAGGAGCACCAATATAACCGATTCTCCAACCAGTCATAGCAAACGCTTTTGAAACACCATTTACAGTAACTGTACGGTCATACATATCTTCAAAACCAGCCATTGAGGCATGATCTCCAACAAAGTTTATATGCTCGTAAATTTCATCACTAACAACAATGATGTCTGGGTATTTTTTTAGAACATCTGCAAGTGCTCTAAGTTCTTCTTTACTGTAAACCATTCCACTTGGGTTACATGGTGAACTATACCAGATCATTTTTGTTTTTGGAGTGATCGCGGCTTCAAGTTGTTCAGGGGTGATCTTAAAATCGGTTTCTACAGAGGTAGGTACTTCAACCGGAACACCTTCAGCAAGCTTAACGATCTCGGCATAACTCACCCAGTATGGGCAGGGTAGCAGAACTTCATCTCCAGGATTCAGAACCACCATGGCTACATTAGCCAGAGATTGTTTTGCTCCGGTAGACACAACGATCTGAGATCTATCGTAAGTAAGGTTATTGTCCCTTTTAAATTTATTGATGATCGCATCCTTTAATTCCACATATCCATCAACCGGAGTATAAGAGTTATAATTATCATTAATAGCCTGTATGGCTGCTTCCTTAATAAAATCTGGAGTATTAAAATCTGGTTCGCCCAAACTAAGGCCAATAATATCTTTTCCTTCAGCTTTTAATTCACGCGCTTTCGCTGCCATAGCGAGCGTTTGAGAAGTTGCCATTGAGTTGATGCGATTCGATAATTTTTCCTGCATGATGTTGATTTTAAAATTTCTGTTGCAACTGTTTTTTTGCGCGTGTCTCCATTTTTTCTGGAGGCAGCTTCAAAGTTAAAATTTTATAATTTCTGCTATTCAGAATTTGGAGAAAAAATAGCAATAAAAAATAACTACTTTTGCACAAAATACTAGGCTTTGGATTTAATTAAAAAATACTTTCCGGATTTAACCGGTGATCAGCTTTCTAAGTTTGAAAAACTTGAAGATTTATATAAGGATTGGAATCTTAAAATAAATGTGGTCTCAAGGAAAGATATAGATGAACTTTACCTAAGGCATGTCATACATTCATTGGGTATTGCAAAAGTTCAGGAATTCAAACCTGGTTCAAGGATTTTAGATGTTGGTACCGGTGGTGGTTTTCCAGGTATTCCTTTGGCTATTTTATTTCCGGAGAGCACTTTTCATCTTGTAGATTCAATAGGGAAAAAGATCAAGGTTGTAGATGAGGTTAGCGAAGGTCTTGGTCTGGAAAATGTGAAATCATTTAACCAAAGAGTTGAAGAATTAGATGGAAATTATGATTTCATAGTTAGCAGGGCAGTAGCTATAATGCCAACATTTGTACGTTGGGTTAAAGGGAAAATCGCGAAAGATAGTAATCATGAGAGAAGAAACGGAATCCTATACCTAAAAGGTGGTGACCTTTCTGAAGAGCTCAAAGATTACCGCACTGCAGAAATCTTTGAGCTTTCAGACTTTTATGAAGAGGAATTTTTTGATACAAAAAAGGTGGTTTATCTACCTATGAAATATAAAGGATAGTCTATTTTGTGATTATTACCTTTTTTGAATAAGATTTTTCTCCTGAGTATGCTTTGACTATATAGACTGCAGAACTTAATTTCTGATCTATACTTAAAAGCACCATTTCTTTACTTGGTAAATCATTAAAGGTTTTGATACGCTGGCCTGAAATACTGTACAACTCCACGTAATCCAGTTGCATCAGATCTGGATTTAACAGGGCAATTTCATCTGTAGCCTTATGATATTGCAACCTAAGTCTTGAATCATCGAGTTCAATTTCTGTGAGATCGTCCTCTGGTTTTTCAGCCTGTGGTTTTTTAAATACAAGCTTAAATCTGTCATTAAAGAAACCGGTTTCCTCAGTTTCTGAAACAAAATCCTCTTTGGAAATATTGAAATACTCTTCCGTTTTCAGGTCCTTTAAATAAACATTGAATTCAGGATAAATATTTTCGAGAGCATCAATTTTTATAGTGAATTCCCCGGGTTCAGATACTTTTATTCCGAAAGGTAATTCCTGGTCTAAATTAAAATTTGGTACGGCCTGTATAACAAATTCAGTTTCATCTATAAGCCAGTACATATCTTCCACATTATTTTCGATAAGCGGTGCATCATACCCAAGATCAAAACCATCTGTACTATTACCATCTGCAGTAACCAGAATTTGTCTATGGTAGCCTTTAGGAGATTCAAACTTCAGTCTTATCTTAAATCTTGAATCTTTCTTATAAGTAGTACTCTTCTTCTCATTTTTAGGATTCAGATCTTCCTGGGAATGAAATTGAGAATCTCCCGAAGATTCAGGAACAAATGCTCTGTATTCATTCTTAAAAGTCACCGTTTGAGGATTGGATACTCCAATAGTATTTATGAAAAATGCCTGCCCAACGGGAATATATTGTTTCGGAGATCCTTTGTCGCTGGAATCATTATTGTTATTAATACGGGAATCAATAGAAGAAGCAGAAGTAACTCCACCAGATAAGTTATAAACAGCATAACCTCCTACATATTCTTCAAGGTAATGCGTGTTTTCTGGCCCAAAATGATCCCAAAAATAAATACTACCATTAAAATCTGATAGATTATCGCTGATAAACTGGTTGGCATTTATAGCTGAAGGATAAGGATTTCCGGTTAATAGATTCTGATCTTTACCAACTGAAACGGTTATATCTCCGTTATTAGGTTTACCTCTAAAAGTATAATTCTGTTTACTGCTTACCGGAACATATCCTTGAGTTCCTTTCATACTGTATCCTATACCCGGATTGATTAGTTCATTTTCAGTGATCTGCTGCCATTGAAAATAGTCATCGGCTGTCCCTTGAAAAACATAGAGCCAGTAGGTACTTATTCTTTTGTTTCCAGAATAATTACCATCAGCCCAGTGATACTGGTAATTAAAGTTGATATCGTTTGGGCTGGCTGGATTCGAGCCATCCATAAGCACATCAGCGATCTTATAACCTGAATTATTTGAAGATCCTGAAAGGGAAACAGGTGGTGTCCAGTAGTTATAATTAAAACTGTTCGCAGTTCCCTGCTGATCTATATCTATATATCCAGTACTTTGAGAATCCAAAACACTGCCTTCAATCTGTACTAACTGAGACTCACCATTGAAATCAATTATTCCATCCAGATCCAGGTAATGAGTTATGGTTAGTCCATTTCCACTACCTTTTCCGCTTGTCATATTTACGGTTCCCGTCATTTCAAGTTCCCCTGATTCAGATAATAGGCCAAGTAAGTATATATCCTCTGAAGATGAATTAAGATCATTACGAATGCGGGCGATATTCCAGTTAATATAATTTCCATTGATGCCTTTCGCATTCGGAACATCCCAAACATCAGGTCTTAACCAGGAACTTTTCGATCTCCATGATCCATCTGCATTGGATATATAAGGCAGGGGAGCTGTATTTTCCTGAATAGTTTCAATATTCCTAAGGAAACCGTTATAAGGAGCTGATGATATATCAGGTGTTTCACCATTTGAGATTTCATCAGCCATTAAACGGTAATAACCCTGAAGGTTACTCCAGGAAAGATTTCCGGGAACATCCATTGGTAACACTTCACCTTTCACTGAACCGGAATTTGTTTCAACTCTCTGGTTCATCATAAAATGTAATTGCTCATCTGTTAGTGAGGTATTCCAAATCCTTAGTTCCTCGATCCAACCATGAAAATAGTTTTTAGGAAGTTCTGGTGTAGAAGAGTCATACATCGCCCCAATAATCGTTGAACCTGTGATGTTTGAAGGGTTCGAAGCAGTTTTATTTCCAACTTCGAGGCCATCAACAAAAAGGAGAATCTTTGAATCTCTTTTGATCACAGCAATATGGTACCATCTGTCAGTCGATACCTTGCTGGATGTCGAAACCGCATTACTACCGAATCTGAAAGTAGGTGCACCATTGTTTATTATGAGGTCATAACCTCCAGAGTTAAAGTTTGAAAGGTCCCTTTTAGAAAGAATGGTCCTGGTTCCATTTATAGATTTTGGTTTTACCCAAACTTCAATACTAAATGTCCCTGAATTCAGCCCATATTGATCATCAAGCAATACATGGTCGTTTTCTCCATCAAAATCTAAAGTGCTACAGTTATTGGCGAAAGTGACAGACATTTCATCGAAGGTTTCGCAGCTGCCATCTTCGTGTGCGATGGTCCAGCGTAAAACGTAAGTGTCATTCGATCCGCTAAAAGCAGAATTTGGATCATTCGCATCTGCGATAGTTCCACCGGTTCCGGAGACGATCGTCCAGGTACCAGTTCCTGTTTCGGGCGTATTGGCTTCAAGATTTGTATCGTTATAACCGCAGCTATATGTTTGATCTTCACCTGTTTCAGCTACTGTAAGTTGTTCAGGTTCTGTGATCTCTATATCTGCCAGTGCCTGGCAACCATTTGCGTCAATTACCGTAACGGTATAATTACCAGCGTCCAGATCTATAGCTGTAGAAGTAGTTTGTTCTGCAGGATCATTCCATAAATACTCGTAATATGGATTTCCGTCACCATCTATGAATGGGGTTCCTCCGGTGGTAGACGCCAATGCTTGTGCAAGACCACCATAACACTGAATTTCTGTTGTAATGGAAGGAATTACGGAAAGTTCCGTGTCTGGTTGCTCAATAGTAACCGGATCGGTTTCAAAAGTTGTGTTTTTAGAATCTCTTACGGTAGCCGTATATGTACCTGCTGGCAAGCCGGAGAATGTTCCTGTAGACTGATACCCAAATTGTTCACCTGTATCTACATTTTCAATAAGATAATCATATGGAAATGCTCCACCGGCCGCAGTTACATTGATGGTTCCGGTTTCCGCACCATTACACAAAATTTCATTTGGTACCGCCTTTGCCACAAGCGGTGAATTTACCTGGGTTTCACCCTGATTTCCGTAACACTTAGGTTTTTGACTGTATCCACAGTCACGCTTGATATTATTTTGAAAAGTAAGATATACGTTTTGAACACTTATCACCTCTCCACAATTATAGTTTTCTAACTTAAAAAGTCGAGCCTGGTCTGGAATCGCTTCTTTGCAATAAAAATTACCACCACCCTTTAATGGTTCAGGAGTACCCAGATTAAGGAAGTTCTGTTTTACGTATTGGATTTCAATATATAGGCTATATCTTGTTGGAGCACCTACAAAGCTCAGGTATAAATATTTTTCAACTGAAGGGTCGCAATCCAATGGTCCTATAGGATTACCATTGGCATCTCCTATAAAAAAGTCGGAGATATCAATATCATTAGAACCACAGTCATCACGGAAACAAGTACCAATATATTGTTCTATCTGAAAAGTTTTGGAGTTCCCGGTGGTTTCATCAGTCACTGTAAGGCTTATTGTTCTAACCCCTTCATCATCATAATCTACCCTGTATTCTTCGGTTCCATCGTTACTGGTTATAGGATCTAAGGTTGCTCCATAACCGAAGTCCCATGAATAAGTGTAAGGACCCACACCTCCCTGGGCACTACCTCCATCAACAGTATAGTAGGATGTTCTGGTTGAATCTGTATCGCCTTCACAGATAGATTTGGGAGAAATTGCAGCGAAAAGGATTTCAAGTATAGTTATTGGTTCTACAATAGAACAACCTTTGGAATCTATGATAGTAACAGTATAGTCACCTGCAGGAAGATCTTTTGCGGTTTTTGTATTCTGGATTACCGTACTTTCTCCAGACCTTCGCCATTCGTAGGTGTAACCCGGAGTTCCCCCGGTTGGGTTGGCAGTTGCTGTTCCAGTGGGAGTTCCAAACTCTATTGTATTTGTATTAGTTACACTGGCTTCCAGGGGATTTGCCGGTCTTGTAATTTCATAGCTATCATTAAGAATGATCTGGCAGTCTGGATTATTAGAATCCTGGATATATACAGTATATGTTCCGTGTGCAAGATCTGTAAACACATTTGAAGATTGCCAGTTTAGCCCATCCAGACTGTATTTAAAATTTCCAGACCCACCTTGTGCGTTTGATACCGTGATGGTACCATCTGTATTTTCGTAACAGGTTACATTGGTCCTGCTAAGATCTGCAGTCATTAATTCGGGCTGACCCACACTAATCGTTTTTTGCATGGCGCAACCATTGGCATCAGTTACGAAAATGGTATAATTACCTGCCTCAAGTCCACTAAACGAGGTATCAGAAACAAAATTGGTGTTATCCAGAGAATAAGTGTAAGGAGGAGTTCCTCCACTCATGTTACCTACGGTGATAGATCCATCAGTGCCGTCATAGCAACTGGCTGAAGTACTGGAAGGGTCGGTCATATCCAATGCATCAGGCTCACTTATTGTGAAATCTCTGGTTACAAAACATCCATTGGCATCTGTAATGGTTACGGTATAATCTCCCGGGGAGAGATCAGATTTTGAAGATCCTGATCCGGTAAGGCTTTCCCACTCATATTGAAGAACTCCAACACCACCGGTAGCATCAATGCTTGCCTGCCCGGTAGAGAATCCGTTACATTCAATATCCTGAGTTAAAACTTCAGCTTCAATTGGAACAATTGTTATACTTTGCTGGGCCTGACTTTCATTTCCATTTGAATCTGTAAATGTCCAGGTGATAGATCCTGAAGAACTAAAAGTAGTAGATCGGTCTGGCTGTCCGGTAATTTCACCATCACAATTATCCATAGCTACAGGAGTCTCTACTGTGTACTCGCAACCCCAGGTAATATCCTGAAGGTTAGGAGCAACAGGAGATTCATTGTCTTCTACTGTAACAGTCTGGGTGACACTTTCGGCTGAATTTCCATTTGAATCATCTATAGTCCAGGTGATGATTGTGGTGCCTACAGGATAAGGGTCGCTCAAGGATAGTCCATCATCCCTGGTTCCCACAGGGGAGTTGATATTACAATTATCTGTAGCAGTGGCAGGTGGTATATTGATTCCTGCTTCACAAAGTCCGGAATCATTTGTTGTGTCTATAGCTCCGGTAGTAGTAATTACAGGTATGATATTATCTACCACAGTTATATTAGCAGTAGCCGTAGAACTATTTCCGTTGATATCGGTAACGGTAAGGGTAATCGTGTTAGAGCCAACATTTGAACAGTCAAATTCGGTTTTATCCAGGCTTAGATTATCTACAGCGCAATTATCTGAAGAACCATTATCAATTTCTGATGCAGAAATGGTGGCTAAGCCGTTGTCGTCAAGTTGTATGGTCAGGTTTTGTGCTATGGCCGTAGGATCAACATTATCTTCAACAGTCACTGTTGCTGTGGCAGAATCTGAATTGCCATTTTCATCAGTTACGGTAAGAGTTACGGTATTAACTCCTACATCAGAGCAATCGAAATCGGTTATATCGGTGTCGTAAATCAAGCCTCCACAGGCATCGCTGGATCCGTCGTTTACCTCGTCTTCAGCAATACTCGCATTTCCGGAATTATCCAGTGGAATGGTAATATCCCGGGTAATCGCAATTGGAGCCACATTATCTTGCACAGTTACGATAGCGCTGGCAGAATCTGTATTCCCATTTACATCGGTAACAGTAAGCGTGACGTTGTTTGTTCCGATATTGGAACAGTCAAAATCAGTTATATCCAGACTTAGGTTATCGATAGCACAATTATCTGAAGAACCATTATCAATTTCTGATGCAGAAATGGTGGCTAAGCCGTTGTCGTCAAGTTGTATGGTCAGGTTTTGTGCTATGGCCGTAGGATCAACATTATCTTCAACAGTCACTGTTGCTGTGGCAGAATCTGAATTGCCATTTTCATCAGTTACGGTAAGAGTTACGGTATTAACTCCTACATCAGAGCAATCGAAATCAGTGATATCGGTGTCGTAGATCAAGCCTCCACAGGCATCGCTGGATCCATCATTTACTTCGTCTTCAGCAATACTGGCATTTCCGGAATTATCCAGTTGAACGGTTATATCTTTAGCAATCGCATTTGGAGCTACATTATCTTCAACTGTCACTGTAGCAATTGCAGAATCAGAATTTCCATTTACATCGGTAACAGTAAGCGTGACATTGTTTGTTCCGATATTGGAACAGTCAAAATCAGTTATATCCAGACTTAAGTTATCAATAGCACAATTATCTGAAGAACCATTGTCAATTTCTGAAGCCGTGATACTTGCGTTCCCTGAATTATCCAGTTGAACAGTAATATCCATAGCAATCGCATCTGGAGCCACATTATCTTCAACAGTCACTGTTGCTGTGGCAGAATCTGAATTGCCATTTTCATCAGTTACGGTAAGAGTTACGGTATTAACTCCTACATCAGAGCAATCGAAATCAGTGATATCGGTGTCGTAGATCAAGCCTCCACAGGCATCGCTGGATCCATCATTTACTTCGTCTTCAGCAATACTTCCATTTCCGGAACTATCCAATTGAACGGTAATATCCTTAGTAATCGTATTTGGAGCCACATTATCTTCAACAGTTACTGTAGCAATGGCAGAATCAGAATTTCCATTTACATCGGTAACAGTTAGTGTAACGCTGTTGGTTCCCACATTGGAACAGTTAAAATCGGTTTTGCTGAGACTTAAATTGTCTATTCCACAATTATCTGAGGACCCATGATCAAGTGCGCCAGGGTTGAGTTTAGCCGGATCAGGGTGGTCTAGTTGGATGGTTATATTTTGTATGTTAACAACGGGATCAATATTATCCTCATGATTAAGAATTATAGTTTCCTGTGAAGTCGAAGAAGCTGCATCGGTAACAGAAACCGTGTATGTTCCTACAACCAGAGTGTTAAGGTCCTGGCTGGTTTGAGAATTTACGTTAGGTCCACTCCATGAATAAGTATAGGGGGCGGTTCCACCAGTTACAGTAATATCTATTGAGCCGTCTGAAGCGTCAATACAGCTTGGAGCATTGGACACCACTGTAATATCCTGAGCGTATAGGTCTGCCCCAGTCCAAAGGAAGGAAGTTAATATTATTAAAAAAAACGCCTTAACATATTGGATTCGGGGTCCAAAAGTAGAGTTGTGCATAGGCTACCGATCTAGATTTTCATCGGTAAAAATACACATAAAATCGATAAACGGTATAAAAAACCCTAAAAATTTGCCATTTAACTGACTTCTATTCAATAAAATAGCTCAACTGATAAAGAAACTTCGTTTTAAAGAAGGGGTAAAATCGTTATTATTTAACTATGATCTTCTTATTGCTAATTCCATTTTCAGAGAATACTTTAACAATATAGACTCCTGAACGTACAGGTCGCATACCTAATCTTATTTCTCTTTCGGTTGGTAAACCGTCATATTCCTGGATTAGTTTACCTCCCATATCGAAGATCATTACCTTCTCTACCTTTAGAAGGTCGAAGTTGGTGATCTTCACCTGTTTGCTAAATGTACTATAGCTAATACCTACAAGGCCATCGATAATAGGTAACTCAGGATTCACAATATCATCTGGATCTAGGTCTACAACATCCTCAGCCTGCTCTTTAAAGAAAATCAATTCAAACCTGTCTAAAATCTCACCAGTCTCCTCGGTAGTCCCGATATAATCCTCTTTGAGTATATCATGAATAGAATCTGATAAATTATCTTTTAGATATAATTCTTTTCCATCTGGCCAGTTTTCGGTCTCATCAATTTTAATCTTGAATTCACCTCCGGCGTTAGTTTTTATAGCCAGCGGAAGCACCTGATCCTTTTCAAAGTCGGGAACACCCTGAATCACAAATCCATGATCTCCAAACCACCAGTACATATCTTCAACATTGTTTTCGATAAGAGGTGCATCGTAACCAATGTCGAAACCATTAGAAGTATTTTCATCCCTGGTTACAAGGATTTGACGGTGATAGCCTTTTGGAGATTCAAACTTCACCCGAATCTTAATTCTATCATCTTCACCGGTTTTATTTGTTTGCCCTTTGACGATCTCATCTTCCTGTTGCAGAAATTCTGAAGTTGCTTCAGTTTCCGGTACAAAAGCTCTTTGTGTATTTTTAAAAATAATTTCACCACCAAAAGTCTTTGTACCAACAGGAGCACTATTTAAAAAGAAGCCCTGAGCAACCGGAATATACTGTTTCGGTAATTTGTCAATTGGCTTCTATCCGCCGCTAATTCTCCCATACTTTGAAATCGCCGACGCATTTCCCGCTAGGGTGTATGTGGCATAACCGC
>CBDTXN010000034.1:0-17013 GCA_965364455.1 uncultured Flavobacteriaceae bacterium | reverse complement strand
ATATTTGTCCCAGCGACGGTAGAACCGCAATAACATTAACTTTAAATGCAACTCCGGAACACCCAGTTGTTACTTCAACAACACATACCCCCTGTGGTCTTGATAATGGAAGTATAACTTTCGAGATTATACCAGGATTAACCTATACCTTAACAGACGATTTTAGTAACTCCTATTCTAATTCTTCAGGGGTTTATTCAAATTTACCTGCCGGTAATTATAATTTAATTGCAAGCACCGCAAATTGTGAGTCTGAAGCTACGGTTATAGCAATCACAGCCACAGACGATACTACAGACCCTTCACTGACAATATCCGGAAATATTTCTGAAAACTCAGATTCAGGGTTATGTTCTGCGAATATTGCCATTCCAGATGCTCAATTCAGTGACAACTGTTCTGGTGCAACACTTAGCTGGTCTATGACCGGAGCTGTAACTGCAAATGGTAATGGCCAGATTGGATCATACGCTTTTAGTGTTGGAGAAACAACTATTCAATATACAGTGACTGACGCTTCAAACAACTCTACTTCAAATTCGCTCACCGTTACTGTTACCGATAATGAGATCCCGGTAATAGCATCTGTAACCAGTATTAATGAAGTGGCAGATGCCAATACATGTGGAGCCTTACTTAATATTGTTGCGCCATTAGCCACAGATAATTGTTCAGTAGGAAATGTGACCGGCACAAGAGATGATGCGGCAGGTCTAAACGAATTATTCCCGGTAGGTACAACGACTATCACCTGGACCGTAGATGATATTAACGGAAATTCAGCTACCCCGGTAGTTCAAACCGTTACCATAACAGATAATCAATTACCAGTGATCACTTGTCCTGGTGGTATTACTGTAAATACAACTGAAGGTGAAAACTTTGCAGTTGTAAATTATAACGAACCAACTTTTAGCGATAATTGTGATGTAAGCATAACCAGGATTGCTGGACCTGCTTCAGGATCCAATTTTCCTAAAGGAGAAACTACTATTACTTACGAAGCTGAAGATGCCTCCGGGAATAAAGCTCAGTGTAGTTTTACTGTAACGGTAAATGATGCTGAAAAGCCAACTATTAACTGTCCGGCTAGCATCACGCAGGGTGTGGATGTAGATAATTGTAGTGCAGTAGTAACCTATACATTACCTACTGCTTCAGATAACTCAGGTAATGTAACCCTTTCAAGGGTTTCTGGACCTGCTTCAGGCTCTATCTTCCCTGTAGGAGTTACACCAATTACCTACAGAGCAACCGATGACGATAACAACTTTGTTGAATGTACTTTTACCGTAACTGTTCTAGACGACCAGTTACCTACCATTGAACAAAAAGGAAATATCTCTGTAAATAATGATGCCGGAATTTGTGGAGCCGTAGTTATGTTTTCCACTCCTACCGCAGACGACAATTGTCCTTCACTTACCATCGAACGTACTGCCGGTCCATCTTCCGGATCTGTATTCCCTGTAGGAACAACTACAGTAACCTTTAAAGCTACAGATGGAGCGAATAACAGTGTTTCTACAAGTTTTGAAGTTGAAGTGATAGATAATGAAGATCCTGTAATTACTCAGTATGCGAATATTGAAGTAAATAACGATACTGATGCATGTGGAGCCATTGTAAATTTTGATACTCCAACGGTTAATGATAATTGCGGAATAGCGAGTCTGAACTTAACAGATGGACTAAGCCCAGGATCTGAATTTCCAATAGGATCTTCATCGGTTACTTATACCGCATTAGATGTAAATGGGAATTCATCTACAATGACCTTCAATGTAATTGTAAGTGATACTCAGGATCCAGTGATCAGTTGTCCAAATACGATCAATGTGAATACTACCGATGGCGAAGATTTCGCCGTGGTTAATTATAACAATGCTACAGTTACTGATAACTGTTCAGCTACGGTACAGAAAGTTTCGGGACCAGATTCAGGATCTCAATTCCCTATAGGAACTACCACAATTACATTTGAGGCAACTGATGCTTCAGGTAATAAAGCTCAATGTAGTTTTGATATTGTAGTTGCAGATGATGAAAATCCTGTCATAGAATGTCCTTCCGATATTACTCAATCAAATGACATAAATAGCTGTGATGCGGTTGTAACTTTCACGACTCCAACTTTTAGCGATAATTCAGGAGATGTAACCATTTCTCAAACTGCGGGACCAGCATCAGGAGATGTATTTCCACTAGGAACCACAACGGTTAGCTTCAAGGCGACAGATGCTACAGGAAACGAAGCTAGCTGCAGTTTCGATGTAACAATCGAAGATGATCAGGATCCTGAAATTGCTGCAATGCCAGATATTATCCAGAATAATGATAATGGAATCTGTGGGGCTTTTATCAACTTCAATCCTCCTGCAGCAAGTGATAATTGTAGTCTTGAAAGCCTAACCGTAACAGAAGGATTTACCTCGGGCTCAAGATTCCCGGTGGGAGAAACAACTGTTGAATATACAGCCACAGATAATAATGGTAATACGGCAACAACTGAATTTACCGTAACAATTATAGATGCCGAGGATCCTACAATTTCATGTAGAGGAGATCTTTCGGTAAGTGCTGAAGAAAATCAGGATTATGCCATAGTAACGTTTGCAGATCCAACCTTTAATGATAACTGTGGTGCAGAACTTACTCAAACTGCAGGCCCGGTTTCTGGATCTAATTTCCCACTTGGAACTACTACTGTAACTTTTCAGGCACAAGATACTGCAGGCAATATGGTTGAATGTAGCTTTGACGTTACTGTAAATGATGCAGAAGCTCCAACAATCGATTGTCCATCTGATATCGCTCAAAATGTTGATGTAGACCTTTGTACTTCAGTGGTAAATTATACGATCCCAACTGCTACAGATAATTCTGGAGATGTAACTGTAACCCTGGAATCAGGTTTAGCACCAGGTTCAGCATTTCCTAAAGGAACCACCACTATTACATACAGAGCTACCGATAATGAAGGTAATTTTGTTGAATGTTCATTTGATGTGGTTATTACAGACGATCAGGATCCTACCATAGAAAGCATGGCAGACATCACTGTTAATAATGACGAAGGTATTTGTGGTGCGATAGTAAACTTTGAAACTCCTTCTGGTGATGATAATTGTACCCTGGTAAGTATTGAACGTACTGCAGGATTGGATTCCGGTTCAGAATTCCCGGTTGGAACTACTACAGTAACCTTTACTGCAACAGACGACTCTAATAATATTGCAACTACCAGTTTCGATGTAATTGTAATAGATAATGAAAATCCAACTATTGCTCAGGCAGATACAATCAATAGAGATAGTGATGCAGGACTTTGTGGAGCGATAGTGAACTACTCTACTCCTGTAGCATCAGATAATTGTGGCATCGATAGCCTGACATTAACTGACGGTCTTGCCTCAGGTTCAGAATTTCCAATAGGAACTTCAACAGTTACCTATACTGCAACTGATGTGGCTGGAAATTCTTTCGAAATGTCTTTTGATGTTGTGGTTACAGATACTGAAATGCCAGTGATCACCTGTCCTGCTGAAATCAATGTAGATACAGACGCAGGCGAAAGTTTTGCAGTAGTTTCTTTTGATGATCCAACTGCAACCGATAACTGTTCTGTAACAGTAGAAAAAATTGATGGTCCTGACTCAGGAAGTCAGTTTCCAATTGGAATAACAACCATCACTTACGAAGCAACAGATGCTTCAGGAAATAAAACTCAGTGTAGTTTTGATGTTGTAGTTGGAGATAATGAAGACCCAACTATCTCCTGCCCAGATAATATTTCACAATCTGTAGATACAGATAGCTGTACTGCAGTCGTGAATTTTGATGAGCCGGCATATTCTGATAATTCAGGAATTGTAAGCCTTTCTCAAACTGCAGGGCCTGCTTCAGGAGAAGCATTCCCTATAGGAGATACAACTGTATCCTTCTCTGTTACCGATGGTAATGGAAACTCTGTAAGCTGTAGTTTTATCGTTTCTGTTCTGGACGATCAGAACCCTGATATAGCAATTATGGATGATATTACAGTTAATAACGATCCAAATATCTGCGGTGCAATAGTAAACTTTTCACCACCAGCTGCGAGCGATAATTGTACTTTGGCCAGCCTTAGTGTAACCGAAGGCTTCGGTCCTGGTTCTCAATTCCCAATAGGAACAACAAACATAACTTATACAGCTACAGATAATTCAGGAAATTCAGCAACCTCAAGTTTTACCGTAACGGTAATTGATTCTGAAGCTCCTGCCCTGGCATGTATTGGTGATTTTTCTATAAGCGCTGCCGAAAATGTAGATTACGCAGTAGTTAATTTCGCTGATCCAACAGTGAGCGATAACTGTGAAGCGACCTTAGCTCAAACAGCCGGTCCTGTTTCAGGTTCTCAGTTCCCATTAGGAACTACTACCATTACTTTTGAAGCTACCGACAATGCTGGTAATACTTCAACCTGTAGCTTTACAGTAACCGTTAATGACTCTGAGGCGCCAACTATAAACTGCCCCGCAGATATCAACCAAAGCGTAGATTTAAACAGCTGTGATGCTATTGTGAACTATACAGTGCCAACAGCTACAGATAATTCAGGAATTGTAAATGTGACTCTTGTTTCCGGTCCTGCTCCAGGGGAAACTTTCCCACTAGGAACTACCACCGTAACTTATAGAGCTACAGATAACGAAGGAAATTTTGTTGAATGTTCATTCGATGTAACTATTTCTGACGATCAGGCACCTGAGATCGAGAGCATGGATGATATTACCGTAAACAATGATCCGGGTGTATGTGGAGCGGTAGTAAGTTTTGATCCTCCTATGGCTTCAGATAATTGTGAGATAGACAGTCTAACATTAACTGCCGGCCTGGCTCCAGGATCTGAATTTCCAGTGGGAACTACAGATATTATTTATACTGTAACTGATAATGCTGGAAATTCAACCACATCAAACTTTACAATAACAGTATTGGACGCTGAAGCTCCAGCTTTAGATTGTTTAGATGATATTGCGGTGAGTGCAGATGAAAATGCAGGTTTTGCAATTGTTAATTTTGAATCTCCTAATCTTAGTGATAATTGTGGTGCAACCATAAGTCAAACTGAAGGGCCTACTTCAGGATCTCAGTTCCCGCTTGGAACCACCACTGTTACTTTCGAAGCAACAGATGATGCAGGTAATACTACGAGCTGTAGCTTTACCGTAACCGTTAGTGATTCAGAAGCACCAACAATTAGCTGTCCAGATAACATCAATCAAAGTATTGATGCAGGTAGCTGCGAAGCGATCGTAGATTATACATTACCAACAGCTTCAGATAATTCAGGAAATGTAAATATCACTCTTATATCGGGTCCTTCACCTGGTGAAGCATTCCCAAAAGGAACCACCACGGTAACCTATAGAGCTACAGATGATGAAGGAAATTTTGCAGAATGTTCATTTGAGGTGACAATTTCAGATGATCAGGCTCCTACAATAGCTGACATGAATGATATAACCATGAATAACGATCCAGGAGTTTGTGGAGCAGTTGTAAGTTTTCAAACACCAAATGCAGAAGATGATTGTACTTTGGAAAGTATAGAGCTTACTGAAGGATTGGTTTCAGGATCTGAATTTCCAATTGGAACAACAACGGTAACCTATACTGCTACCGATGATTCAAATAATTCAGTCTCTTCGAGCTTTACCGTAACAGTAATAGATAATGAAGATCCAGCGATCCAATGTCCTTCAGACATTGTAATGAACGCTGAGTTCGGTACAGAGTTAATGGTAATAAATTATGATGAAATTACAGCAACAGATAACTGTGATGTATCTTCAGTAGAACTTACGGAAGGTTTTGCCTCAGGAGAAGAATTCCCTGTAGGAGAAACCACTACTGTAACCTATACCGTGACAGATGCTTCAGGAAATACTGTTGAATGCTCATTTACAGTAACCATAAATCAGGATAATCCGGAACCACCGGCTCCACCTACGGGAACAGTAACTACAAGCGCAACTTGTGTTGAACCATTTGGTACTATTAGCGTTGAGACCATAGATGGTTTGACTTACAGTATCGATGGGGTGAATTTCCAGGAAAGTGGAATTTTTGAAGACCTTGAACCGGGAACCTATGAAATTGTAGCAAGAGATGAATTCGGTCAGGTATCTGGTGTAACCACGATAACTATCGAAGCTCCTGTAGCTGCAGAGATCATTGCTACAATGGGAGACTTATGTATAGAAGATGGTGTATTCGATTTGTTCGAATTGTTAACTGGTGATGAAATTGATGAATCAGGAACCTGGATAGATAATGATAATACCGGAGCACTTGATACCGGATTTATTGATCCTTCAATGCTTGCAATCGGGACTTATACTTTCACTTATGAATTAGGTGGAAACTGTCCTTCCAGTACAGAAGTTGTTGTAACTATTAATGACGACTGTGTGGTGTTAGATTGTAGCCTGGAAGATCTTAAAGACAGTATTTCTAAAGCCGTAACCCCAAATGGTGATAATAGAAACGACTTTTTTGAAGTGGACCTTGATACAGCCTGTGGCTTCACCTATGATCTGAAGATCTTTAACAGGTGGGGTGCAGAAGTATTCAATGCCCGAAACTACCAGAATAACTGGGATGGTTATTCAGAAAGCTCATTTACCAATTCGAACCAACTCCCATCAGGTACGTATTACTATGTTCTGGAGATCAGAAATAGTGAATTCAGACCTATTCAGGGATATATCTACTTAGGAACAAAATAAAAAAAGGGAAACCATGAAAAAAATAACTTTAATCATAGTGATCTTGTTTGTGACAGCCTCAGGCTTTTCACAACAGCTCCCTCAGTTTACACAATATATGTATAACACTATCTCTATAAATCCGGCTTATGCAGGAAGTAGAGACGGATTCTCAACCGTGGGACTGCATAGAAGCCAATGGGCAGACCTTGAAGGCGCGCCTACCACACAAACCTTATCCCTTCATTCACCTTTAAGGAATGATAAGGTTGGATTAGGATTATCGATCATCAACGACAATGCAGGCTATGAGAATTACACTTACGCCTATGGTGATTTTTCCTATCGCCTGGACTTGAGTGAGGATGTAACCTTGCGTTTAGGATTAAAAGCCGGGATGAGTTATTACAATCTTGATGATGAACTGTTAACAGAGCCGGGTGTGATCGATGACCCATATTTTCAGGATCAGTTTAACCGGTGGACGCCAAACTTCGGGCTAGGTTTTTATTTGTCGTCCCAAAACTGGTATATAGGAGGTTCTGCTCCTAAGCTGATCAATAATGACAATAATGAGTTTAACGAATACCTGGCTTTGGAACAGGTTCATTATTATCTTACCGGAGGGTATGTATTCAATCTTAGTGACAATGTTAAACTGAGACCCACTACTCTCTTTAAAGCAACTAAAGGAGCTCCGCTTTCTATAGATATCTCAGCCACTACAATCTTTAATGAGAAGTTCTACCTGGGCGCGAATTACCGTATCGATGATGCAATTGGAGGGTTCCTGGATGTTCAGTTATTCGACGGATTCCGTGCAGGATATGCTTATGAATATCCAATTTCAGATATTAGTCCCTATACGTCCGGATCCCACGAGGTACTTCTTATTTATGAACTTCGATTTAAAAATACCAGGTATAAATCACCCCGTTTCTTTTAACCTTAAGACCTGTTGATCATGAAAAAATTTTACTCTCTATTATTAGTACTACTCTACTGCTCCATCGGTGTGCAGGCTCAAAGTGGAAAACAGAAAAAAGCAGATAGGCTCTATAATGATTTTGCTTACCTGGAAGCCACCGAGCTTTATAAGGAATTAATTGAAAAAGACTATAATGTAGCCTACAATTCAAAAAAGCTAGGTGACACTTATATGATGCTTAGAAGCCCTGAAAATGCTGTGCATTATTATGGCGATATTATTGAAGATACAACCGTTTCACCTGAATACTATTACAAATACGCCCAGGCTCTTCGCGGGGTAAAGCGCTATGACGAATCCAGGGAATGGTTAAGAAATTATCTTGAAAGTGGACGAGGATCAAAAGAGATCAGAACCATGCTGGATAAGGATGAATATAAAAGTAAAGCTACCTATAAATTACAGCCTTCTGAATTCAATACTGAAGTAAGTGAATTTGGGGTTTTTGTAAAAGATGATAAGGTTTACTTTGTTTCTGCCAGGGCGCAGGACGAGGATGTTAAGGAAAAAACTTATAGCTGGAATGGTGAACCCTTCCTTGATATTTATGTATTAGACAGGGCTTCGGGAAGCGTAAATCCTGTAGCTGGTGATATCAACACCAAATTACATGACGGGCCTGCAGTGATAAGTCCAGACGGAAATACTATGTATTTTACCAGGAACAATTATCTGGGTAAAAAAGAAGGAAAACGTGATAAGGATAAAACCAATCACCTGAAATTATATTCTGCGACCAATTCCGAAGAAGGTTGGACAGAAGTAAAAGAATTAAGCTTTAATAGCGACGAATATTCGGTAGGACATCCTTCCCTATCGCCAGATGGAAAAACGCTTTATTTTACCTCAGACATGCCGGGCGGAATTGGAGGAACAGATATTTACAAGGTTTCTATAGATGAAACTGGAAATTTTGGAACACCTGAAATACTTGGGGATGATGTGAATACAGAATTCGATGAAAGCTTTCCCTTTGTGGATACAGATGGAACACTTTACTTTTCTTCAAACGGACACGCAGGATTAGGCCTTTTCGACATCTTTAAACTTGAAGACGGAAATGTTGAAAACCTGGGTGAACCAGTTAATTCAAGTATGGATGATTTTTCCTATTTCCAGATTGCAGATTCAAAAGAAGGATATATATCTACAAACCGTGGAGAGGGAAGTGATGATATCTATGTTTTCAACAAATTAAATCCACTTATTTTAAAAGGACAGGTGACCGATGCAGTAAATGGTAATCCTATTTCTGCAGCGACTGTTCGTCTTATGAATGAAGATGGTGAGCAGGTGGCTTTCCTGGAAACAGATGAAGAAGGGAATTACCAGACTGGGATAGACAGAGATAAAAACTTCCCTATAGAGGCTAAAGAAATTGAATATGAAGCTTTTGAAGGTCAGGTGAGCACAATGGATTCTGACGATAAAGATGAGATCATTTATGACATTCAACTAAGTCCGGTAAGAGATGTAGAGTATCTGGCAGAAATTGAAAACATCTATTTTGATTTTGACAAATCGAATATCAGGACTGATGCAGCCGAGGAACTTGATAAACTCATCGAACTAATGAAAAACGAATATCCTGAACTTGTTATAGAAATCGGTTCGCATACAGATCGTAGAGGTAGCAATGCCTACAATCAGCAATTAGCCGAACGTAGAGCAAAGTCCACCCGTGATTATATGGTAGAAAATGGGATCGCTCCTGAAAGGATCGTAGAATTCAAAGGTTACGGTGAATCTACACCGGCTATTGATTGCGATAGATGTTCTGAACAGGATCACCAGCTTAACAGAAGATCGATGTTTAAGGTCGTTCAAATGGATTAACAGGCTAACTAACCTGAAGGAAAGGGATTAATTGATACGTTGCAAAACACAGTAAATTAATCTCTTTCCAAATCATTGTAAATCGACCCCAACAAATCGATTGAAAGAAAAAGGTTCAGCCTCTAGCCTGAACCTTTTTCGCTTTTATATATCTTTCCATAAGTAGTATCAATTGAATTTTACTTAAAATGGCATAATTGATGAACATTATGCCTAAAATTGCTAAGGTATTCACAATTGATATCCTTGTTTAAATGAAACTAATGGAATTGAAAAAGTTTATATTTCTAGGACTGCTCCTATCGCTTATAACATCCTGTGAGAAGGAAGAAGACTTTACTGAAGACCAAAACAACATTTCTGAAACCAAAGTTAATCCTGAACTTGAAATCGAAGATTTCGTTTACCGTGGTATGAACGAATTCTACCTCTATAAAGATGCTGTACCGCAATTGGCAAATGATTACTTTCAGAATTCAGAAGAAAAGGAAGAATTCTTGATGGAAGCCGGATCACCGGAAGATCTCTTTGATGGTCTCCTGGCGAATATAGATCGTTTTAGTTTTATTACCGATGATTATAACAGACTTGAGGACAGATATGATGGTATAACCGGAGCTACTGGTATAAAGTTCGGTATTGGAAGAATATCCGGCACTGAAAATATATTTGGAGGTATTAGATATATTTTACCAGGCACGTCTGCAGAAGAAGCCGGTCTGGAAAGAGGTAATGTATTTACCGAGATAGACGGTCAAAAACTTACCCT
The DNA here is from genome assembly GCA_965364455.1 of uncultured Flavobacteriaceae bacterium. Taxonomy (GTDB): domain Bacteria; phylum Bacteroidota; class Bacteroidia; order Flavobacteriales; family Flavobacteriaceae; genus Christiangramia. Next base: position 6,665 of record CBDTXN010000034.1, on the reverse strand, counting down.
GGATAACTTTTCAGATCTTATAGATAAATCCAGCTTCACGATAGATGTAGGTTACGTTGAAAACGGCCAGATCTATTTAACCGAAAAAGAGGTTATGTTAACCGATGATAATTATACGGAGAACCCTGTATTTATTTCAAAGGTTTTTGAAATGGACGGTAAAAAGATAGGTTACCTAATGTATAACAGCTTTATTTCTAATTTTGATAATGAACTGAATAATGTCTTTGCAGAGTTTAAAACTGCCGGTGTTACAGATCTAATTTTGGATCTTAGATATAATGGTGGTGGATCTGTAGAATCTGCCAAAGATCTCTCCAGTATGATAACAGGACAGTTCGAGGGAGAGGTTTTTATTAGGGAACAATGGAATGAGAAATATCAGAATTATTATGAAACTCAAAATCCAGATGCCCTGGTAAATAGATTCGACGATGAGGTAAGATCGGGAGAAAAGATAAATAGTCTTAATTTATCTGAAGTGTATATATTGACTTCAGCTTCGAGTGCTTCGGCCAGTGAGCTTGTGATCAATGGACTGGATCCTTATATAAATGTATTTCAGATCGGTGATAATACTGTAGGTAAATTTCAGGCTTCGGTAACTTTATATGACAGTAATGATTTTAATAAAGAAGGCGCGAACGATAATCACACCTATGCCATGCAGCCTCTTGTTTTTAAGTCTTTAAATTCTGATGGTAGATCAGATTATATTAATGGTTTGGCTCCTGATATATATTATATTGAAAACCTAAATAATTATGGAGTTCTTGGAAACGAGGATGAACCTCTTTTGGAGCTAGCCCTAAATACTATTCTTGGACGTACTCAAACTGATAGGTCATCAGTAAAGCGATTAGAATTTGAGCAACTGGGAGAAAGCGGAATGAATAATTTTGAATACCAGAAAATGTATATTGAAAGTCTTCCAAACCTCAGGAATTAAAAAATCCTGAAGCTTATAAAAATTAGTCAGTATCTGGCTAATAATGATGTCGAGATTAGTAAAATTTTCTCTTAAGCGCTAACCTATTCCAGTAGATAAGTACACAAAAAAAAGGGCCAGCCTCTAGCCTGAACCCTTTTCTCGATTTGGGGGGAAAACAAACCTTAATTTTTATTTCTTAATAAATATATTGGTGAAATAATTCTTACCATTTTCGTCCTGTCTTACAGAAATACCAAAATGAGTATACTTTCCTTCTATATTTTCTCGGTGACCTTTACTTTTTAACCAGGCATTTACAACTGCAGTGGAGGTTCTATAACCATATCCCACATTTTCTGCTACAGCCTTGGCTCCTGCTCCATTCATTAGTTTTGAGGCACGAAGTGAAAAGTTATCATGACTAACTACTCCTTCTTCGATCATATATTCGTTATGTCCTTCAGATTCGATAGAAAGCTTAGCCATCGGTTTTAATGCTTCCAAACCTATTGTTTCTCTATAAAGATTAATTTCATCAAGAATTTCAACCTCTATACTATTATAGCTGTATTCAGTTCTTTCAGCTACTACTTGATCATAAGCATTTACCTCGTCTGAAATATTATCTTTTGAGCATGATGTAAGAAAAACCGTGCAAAAAAATAATATAAATCCAGTTAATGTAATTTTCCTCATAGGTTCTTATGTTAGAATCAGGGAAGATAAATGTACATTAATAATCGACTAAATGCATATAGTCCTAAAAATTCTACAAATTTTGAGCAAAATTTAACATTTTTTGTAGGAATTTACGGCCGTATCAGTAATCGGTAACTGGTAAAAGGCTAATTGAACTGTGATTTAGAAGATGTTATTCGACGATTATTTCCTTTCCGTCATCGGCTAAAATTATATCAGGAAAAATTTCAACTGCTTCTTCCCGGAATAGCTCGATATCTTCATATCTGGTAGAGTAATGACCAAGAATAAGCTTTTGTACCTCGGCCATCCTGGCGATGGTTGCTGCTTGTTTAGCGGTAGAATGTTTAGTTGGAAAAGCTAACTCGGCCTGTGATTCCAGGAATGTTGATTCGTGGTATAGCGCGGTTACGTTCTTAATAAAAGGAACTATTTCCGGATCAAAAACGGTGTCACTACAAAAAGCGTAGGATTTAGGAGGGATTGGATCTGCAGTAACCAAACGGTTAGAAATAAGTTTTCCGTCTTCAGAAACCACATCCTTTCCCTTTTTAAGGCTATTAAATAAGGTATAGTCTATATTATATTCTTCCGCCTTGTCTATTAATAACTTCCTGTCTCCTTCTTTTTCCCTGAATAGAAAACCGTTGGTATAAACTCTATGTTTTAATGGAATCGTACTAACGCTAACTTTTGAATTTTCAAGTATGACCTCAGGTTCCTTTGAAGTTAGTTCATGAAAAATAAGTGGAAAATTAGTCCAGGAATTGGCGAGTTTTAATTGTAAGGTTATAATCTCCTTGATTCCCTTAGGACCATAAATATGTAATTCGGTTTCCCGGTTTAGCAACCTGAAAGTACTTACAAGTCCCACAAGACCGTAAAAATGATCACCGTGAAGATGTGAAATGAAAATATGCCTGATCTTTGAAAATTTGATCTTATTCCTTCTTAACTGTACCTGTGTACCTTCTCCGCAATCTATAAGGAAATGATTGTTATTTATCTCCAGAACCTGGGAGGTAGGATTGGTAAAACTTCGGGGAGTTGCTGCATAACAGCCAAGAATAGTGATCTTCATTAGATCTTTATTTTCAATTAAGAAGAATTCAATTGGACCTAAAATCCAAGATCTCTCTGGATTTCGTCCATTTGTATCATATCTTCAGCCTCCTGAAGTGTTGGCACTACCACAAGTTCTTCCGGTAATTCGTCTATTCCCAGTGCATCATTCACCAGAACGAAACTTTTATTCTCACTTCTATGAATATTGGAGATTTCCAAAAATGCAAGTAATTGATCTGAACTTACATTTTCTGTTCCTTTTAGATCTACCACCACGTTCTCATCCTTAAAGTCTGAATGATGTTTTGTAAGCTCAGATGCAAAATCGGTTAAAGAATCCCCTTCATTTACAATCAATAAAAAATTTTCTTTTTTGGAAGTTTTCATATTCAAATTCTAATTTCTTTTTAAAATTAAAAACGGCACGTTTCAAAAACAATTTTTATTGTTTGATCTTGGAAGCTAAAAGATAGATCACCGCCATTCTTACTGCTACTCCATTTTGAACCTGGTCCAGGATAATTGCATGTTCAGAATCGGCAATATCACTCGTGATCTCTACTCCCCGGTTTATCGGTCCCGGGTGCATAATTACTATTTCCTTATTAAGACTGTCCAGCAATTTCTTATTCAGTCCAAACTGCTTCACATATTCGCGGGTACTTGGGAAATAACTAATTTCCATACGTTCATTCTGAACTCTGAGCATATTAGCAACATCACACCACTCCAGCGCTGCTCTAAGATTTGTCTCTACCTTTACCCCTAATGACTCTATATGCTTAGGTAATAAGGTTTTGGGCCCACAAACTTTTACCTGGGCTCCTTGTAACTTTAAGGCAAATATATTGGATAGAGCAACCCTGCTATGCAGAATATCTCCAACGATCACTACCTTCTTACCCTTTACATCTCCCAAACGCTCTCTTATTGAGTAAGAATCCAGCAATGCCTGAGTTGGATGCTCATGAGCCCCATCGCCGGCATTAATGATACTTGCATTAACATGTTTGGAAAGGAATATTCCGGCACCGGGATTGGGATGGCGCATAACCACCATATCCACTTTCATAGAAAGTATATTATTAACCGTATCTATTAAGGTTTCTCCCTTCTTAACGGAAGATGATGCAGCTGAAAAATTAATTACATCTGCACTTAGACGCTTTTCAGCAAGTTCGAAAGATAATCGGGTCCTGGTACTGTTTTCGAAAAATAGATTAGCAATGGTGATATCTCTTAAAGAAGGTACCTTTTTAATGGGTCGATTTATTACCTCTTTAAAATGATCGGCCGTTTTGAAGATAAGTTCGATATCTTCAGGATTAAGATATTTGATACCTAGTAAGTGATCTACACTTAATTCGCTGCTCATTTTCTATCTATTTTGATATTAGATAAACTGCATCTTCACCATCGTTCTCTTTCCAGCTTACCTTTACTTTTTCTTCATTGATCGCATCTACCTGTCTTCCATTATAGTCTGGCTGAATTGGTAAATGCCGGCTGAATCTTCTGTCTATTAAACTAAGAAGCTCTATTTCCTTAGGTCTCCCAAATGACTGAATAGCCGTTAAAGCCGCCCGGATGCTTCTCCCGGTATATAATACATCATCTATAAAGACCACGCATTTATCTTCAACTATAAAATCTATTCTGGTTTTATTCGCTTCAAGAGGCTTCTCACCTCTTCTAAAATCATCTCTGTAGAAAGTAATATCCAGTTGCCCGGTTTTAATTGAATCAAGACCATACTCTTCTTTCAATATTTTTTCAATACGATTGGCAACATAGACCCCTCTGGGCTGAATACCTACAAGAACAGTGTCTTTAAAATCTGTATGCTTTTCTACTAACTGACAAGCCAAACGATGTAGAATGATATTAAGTTCGTTAGAGTCTAGTAGTACTTTCCGGCTCATAAGACTATTTGTGGATTGCAACAAAAGTAATGTTTTTTTTGGATTGAATTATATCCAGCTGTCTATCTTCTAAATAAGATACACCATATTAAAATTGAGATTTTCGTAAATTTAATAGGCTAATCACTCCTGGATTAGTCAACTCGTATAGTTTAAGGATTAAAAACTTCAATATAATGTTCAAAAGCAAGGAAATAAGGTGGTTTTACCATTCAGAATTTAAAGAAATAAGTGAATGGTTCGGAAATAATGGATATTCATTTGAAAACTCTGAACCTCGAACAGATCATTATCTAAAAATTAAGGATCAGGAGGATATTGGTATTAAACTAAGAGAAGGCAACATTGAGATCAAACAGCGCTTGCAAAGATCTGAAAAGGAGAACATAACCAAACAGGCCAATGGGTATTTCGAAAAATATATAAAATGGAGTTTTACTTCTGCTGAAGAAGACCCTCTCTTTAATAAAATTATCGAGGAAGATAAATACCACTGGCTGGCGGTAAAAAAAGAAAGAATTGGCTATAAACTAAAGGAAAATAAGAACGGTAGTATAATTAAAGTTAAAATTGAAGAATTTCCCGATTATGGCTGTCAGGTAGAGTATACAAGGTTAAAAGTTAAGAATGAACTTTGGTATACGGTTTGCCTGGAATGGTTTGGAGAAAAGGAGTTGAAATTTGACCTTTCCATTCTAAATAATATGCTAGGTGAGAATCAACTTAAAGCTGAAAACTCGATGGGGTACGCCGAGTTTTTAAACAGGTTTGCAGAATCAAAAGATTGATACTTTTATTTCTGATATGAATTAACCTCCTGTAAAAATTTCAGAATTTCCTTTTCTACAGTCTTAGTATCCTTTGACTTTATTTCGCTTCCAATAAAGTGGGTTCCCTGCGTTTCAAGGGGCTTCAATTTCTTTACCCGATCTGGCGTAGCAAAAAGCTTGTATGCATCTTCATACACACTTACTTCTACATGCTGATCTTCTTCCAGAAAATTTTTATGATAATAAAGGGTAAGAACGGGTACATCAATTTCTTTAAAAGTTTCAGGAATCATTGTTGTTTCAACCAGGACCTGAAGATCTACCAACGCCCTCGACGGATAAATGGTATCCCAGTATTGTTTTGCAATTTCCTGCTCGTGTTCTATTTTTTTATTTTTTCCGAAAGAGATTAGGTTAGCGATCTCGTATCCCCAGGGAGAATTCAATACAAAAGTACCCGGCTGATCATCTTCCAGATTAGGAGAAAGGTTGATTAGCGCATAAATTTTTTCAGGATATTCTGCAGCTAATTTCAGGGCAAGTGTACCACCGGTAGAAGTACTCATTATTATAACTTTTTCACCGATCTTATTTCCAATAACCAAAGCTTCTTTAGCCGATTCCCAGGCATTTTTACCATTAAAATAATCTAAAGAATGGGGTGGTTTTAATCCATGACCCGCCCATCTGCCCAGGTAAATATTTGCATAAAGTGAGTCCGCAATGTTCTGATTTACCGGGTAACCATCCCTGTAACTACCGGCAAACCCATGCAAATAAACAATACTGAATTCTGTTTTTTTCGCTCCATTTTGCCATATAATACGGGCTTCATTATCCTTTCTTACTGGCAGGGTGTCCTCTTTAATCTTTATATAATCTTCCAATTCCTTCAAATCTGATGGTAACTCTGGTAAGTTCTTAGAGTAAACAGGAGTCTCGGGAATTGGTCCGGCAAAGTATGTAATGACTATTCCCAAGACAAGTATCAGGATAACCAGGTATCTTTTTTTCATGCTCAATGATAAGAATTATTTGCAGGAATAATTCCCAAACTATTGTGAAATGGCTGTTTCAGAGGTGTTTTAAAATTGCCTGCCTATTACCATCCTGGCTTTTAAATATAAGCCTGATCTGCAAAACATATTATTTGCTAATTTTAATCAGTTATATAAGCTAGCTATTAAATCTATCCAAAATGAAAAATCACTTTAAAATTCCAATTAGATTGTTTTGCTGCCTGTGCCTGGCATCTACTATTACAGCCTGCGATAGTAG
>CBDTXN010000033.1:0-17261 GCA_965364455.1 uncultured Flavobacteriaceae bacterium | reverse complement strand
TTCCTTTAAAAAATTTTACTGTTCATATTTCTAATTATTATGAATTTGGAATATGAGGCGCTAGACACCAAATAATTGCAAAAGAACGTAGTTTACAAAATTTGTGGTGCCATAGGCATAATTGGCTGCTTTTCTGTGCTGGCAGCAGACATTATTGGAATAATCGTTCACGAAGAACATAATCCTATAAGTAATACTATTAGTATGCTGGCTATTGGAAAATATGGCTGGATACAGGATCTGGGACTGGATATTTTTGCTATCGGTTTTGTCGCTATAGCAATTGGTCTTTTTACCTGGAAATCTAATGGTACTAAATGGATCATCGCTCTGGTCATCATGGTTTTGATAGGAGTGGACCTTATTTTGATTGCAGAGCACAATCAATATGCAGGGAGACCGGGTGAAAAGATCCATCGTAAACTGGTTTATGCACTGGCAGCCCTATTTTTTATTTTAAATGTTCTGATAAGTTTCGATATTAAATCTTTAAAGCCTTCCTTAAAAAGATTCTCTTTATGGATTGCTTTTTTATGGATCGTATTGAGTCCATTATTCCCACTGATTTCAGATAATTGGGACGGTGCTTATGAAAGAATGGTTTTCTTGTTATTAGTGGTTTGGCCTTCCGTAGTATCTTATCATCTATACAAGCTTTCAGATTAAAAAAGAGTTTTTTTTCAATGATCGAATCCTTTTGAACTCTTTAATCAAATCTCTTATAGCCTGTAAAATAAGGATCTGGAAATTCGATAAAAAGGCTTAATCTAAAAATTTGGCCTTTAATTCGGGAGTTGGGATCATGCATTGTTCCTTTTTCCCAAACCACTTATAGCGATTACTGGCGATTAGGTCATAAACTCCGTCACGAAGGACTTCAGGAATAAAAAGAAAATTTTTCAAAAGGGAATATCCACCCGAAAGTTCTCTTGAGATCTCCAGCGCAGCAGTAGATTTACGATAATAGGCAACACCGGGATCTATCATAATGATAGAATCTATTTCTTCCGGATCCAGACCACGTTCGCTCACTAGATTTTTCCCGAGATCACTTTGCAAAGAGGCGAATCTGAAAACGTCCTTTTTATCATGCTTTATGATTCGTTGCACGGCATTATTGCAGAGATTGCAAACACCATCGAATAGCACCACCTTTTTGTCTTTGGGAATTCTTGTATCCATTCGTTATTTTTTTGCAGCCTGGACCAGTTCAAGTTGTTCTAATCCTACCGAAGTAGTAAACATACCGTAATTTACAATAGCTTTACCTTTTTCTATGGAATCAATGGATCCAACTGCTTTTCCATCTTCAAGCCGAACTCGATCACCAATTTTTAATTTAGCCTTAGGTTTGTTCGCTTCCTGTTTTTTGATCTGTTCCTCCTTCTTTTTCTCTTCCTTTTTCTTTTCGCGGATAGGTTTTATCTTTTTCTGAACCTCTTGTTTGAGCTGTCTTTCCTTAGCTTTCTTCTTTTTCTGTTCCTTTATTCCTTCCTTTTTTCGCTTTGAATTCTCAATTTCAACGATTTTCAGGAATTCTCCGATAAGATCCTTCTTCTTTTTATTGTTGAAGTACTTTTCACTGATATCATTTACTTTTTGACCCAGGTAAATAAGCCTTTGATTTGAGTCATAAAGTTCCTGATAGTTTTCCAGTTTTTGCTGAACTCTCGAGTTGATCTCTTCCAGCTTTTCCTTTTGGGCAGCTGCTTTTTCTTCTTTAGTTTTTAAGGAATCTGTTGTTTTTCTTAATACCGATCTTTCTTTCTGCAGTTTAGCAATGCTTCTGTCGAACCTGATCTTTCCTTTTTCAACCTTCTTTTTCGAACGGTTAATCAAACTATAAGGAATCCCATTTTTCTGTGCTACTTCAAAAGTAAAAGAGCTACCTGCCTCACCCACCTGAAGCTTATATACAGGTTCAAGAGTATGGTTATCAAACATCATGTTGGCATTGCTCATATCTGGCAGCTCATTTGCCAGCTTCTTTAAGTTAGCATAATGAGTAGTTAGAATTCCGTAGGAGCCTTTTTCGTAAAATACCTCCAGAAAGGTTTCTGCCAGTGCTCCACCTAGTTCGGGATCACTCCCTGTACCAAATTCATCAATGAGGAATAGAGTCTTATCATCACATTTCCGAAGAAAGTAATTCATATTCTTAAGCCTGTAGCTGTAAGTACTTAAGTGGTTTTCGATAGACTGATTATCACCAATATCTGTAAGTACTTTGTTGAACAGGCACATGCGGCTGTACTCGTGAACTGGAATTAAGATACCGCTCTGGATCATAACCTGGAGCAATCCTACCGTTTTTAGCGTAATACTTTTTCCACCTGCATTAGGCCCTGAGATAACCATTATCCGGTTATCTGGCATCAATTCTATACTTTGCGGAAAGGTTTTCTCTCCCTTTTTCTTGTTGTTAAGGTATAATAAAGGATGGTAGGCCTCCATCAGATGAAGCTCCTTTTCCTTGGTGATCTTTGGAAGGATACCATTGATCTTTTCGGCATATTTTGATTTAGCTGCGATAACATCTAGATCACTCAAAAGTTCCTGATAATCTATCAGGATCTCACGGTAAGGCCTTGTGAATTCGGTTAATTCCTTTAGGATGCGTTTTACTTCTTCCTTTTCTTCGTATTCGAGGTTATTTAATTCCCGGGTATATCTAAAAGTGGTTTCAGGCTGAATATATACGATACTTCCGGTTTTGGAATTACCCATGATTCCGCCCTTAACCTTTCTTCGATACATGGATTTTACTGCCAGCACGCGTACATTCTCAACCACACTTTCCTTGATCTCATCAAGATAACCGTTAGATTGATAGTTGGACAAAGCCGAATTAAAGCTGGAGTTTATCTTTCCTCTTACAGAATTGATAGATCTCCTTAGATCCTGCAGAAGGGGAGAAGCATCATCTTTCATTTCACCAAATCGGTCAATAATTCCGTTTATCCTGTCTGTTAGACTTTGATCATATTCGATATGAGCAACGGTCTCAGACAATGCCGGATAAGCTTCTTTGTATTTTCGGAAATACTTCAAATGTGTGTTTACGATCTCGGTAATAGAGGAGATCTTCCTGAACCCGGTGATCTCAATCACCGAACCTTCTATACCCAGTAATTTTATTTCAGACTGTATAGAATCGAAACCATGATTAGGTATAGGCTGATCCTGGGTTTTAGAATTGAAGTATTCCTTGGTTTGGTTCAGACCGAAAACCGTTTTTTTATAATTTGGATAAGGTTGAATGCTAAGAGCTTTTTCTTTTCCCTGACCGGTAATACATAATTCACTTATTTGTTCACATACCACCGGAAACTCAAGATCATCAAGACTCCTGGAACTAATTTTAATCATATCAATTTTTCCCTACTTTTGAGGCACTACAAAGTTACTTAATTCTAATGAACGTAAGAATAAACGAAGGCTGGAAAAAAGAACTCTCACAGGAGTTCGAAAAAGACTATTTTAAAAACCTGACTGAATATGTAAAGATGGAATATTCAGAATATAAATGTTTTCCTCCGGCAGGGGAGATATTTGCCGCTTTTGAGCATTCAGATTTTAATAATACAAAGGTTGTCATCCTGGGACAGGATCCATATCATGGAATTGGCCAGGCCAATGGGCTTTGTTTTTCGGTTAGGGATGGCATCACTTTCCCACCGTCTCTTAAGAACATTTTTAAAGAGATTGAAAATGACCTTCAAAAACCTGTTCCTGAATCCGGAAATCTTCAGAGATGGGCAGATCAGGGAGTATTGTTGCTTAACGCAACACTTACGGTTAGAGCACACCAGGCAGGTTCACATCAAAAAAAGGGATGGGAAAAATTCACCGATTCTGTTATAAAAAGAATATCTGAAGAAAAGGAAAATGTTGTCTTTATGCTGTGGGGTGGATATGCTAAAAAGAAATCCAAACTTATAGATAGCTCCAGGCATTTAATATTAACCAGCGGCCATCCTTCGCCTTTAAGTGCAAATCGAGGTTACTGGTTTGGCAATAAACACTTCAGTGAAGCTAATAGGTATTTAAAACAAAACGGTCAGCAAGAAATAGACTGGTAAAAAGAAGCCGACTAAAGAATTAGTCGGCTTTTATTTTTTAACTCATTCAGTTTTAAAACCTGTATCCCAGGTTTACCATGATCTGGCCAACAATTGTAGGTGAGTTTGAATTGAACAGATTCCTACCTACACCTCCACTAAAATCGGCTTTAAAACCACCAGAAGAAATTAGCTTTCCGCCAATTCCAAATCCTAGTGCAAAACCTGTAAATTTTCTCTCTTCTTGTTCTACCAGCTCATCGCCAACATAATAGTATTCTTCGCCATAATCACCATTGGAGATCGTTCCGAAAGCATGTACATAAAACCCTCGAGCGTAATTAGAACTGAAAAAATGTTTGTATTTCCCTGTTAAGGCAATATCACGATAGAATTCATCTGCGATCTCTTCATTAAACTGAACCCAGAATTCGGTACTCCAGCTTGAATCTTCATTTATATTGCGTTCATAGCTAATATCGAAAGCTCCAACAGCAATAAGTGTTAAAGCATTAATACTTAATTCATTTTTACCTAGATTTTCATCCTTCAGAAACCCTGTTTCCTTGTCTCTTTCTCCATCCTCATCCTCTTGCTGAGCCTGGACATTAAAACAAAAAAGCATGATGAATACTGGGAGCAATAATTTTTTCATTAAATAATCGTTTTTTGATTTCGCGATCAAAAATAGAATTAATACCAGAAAAAACTATCGTTTAGGTCTAAAAAATATAATCGAATCCTTAATGAGATATTTATCATCAAATAAGTGTGAATTATGGGTTTGATTAACGGTAGTTCTGTTTTTGTTTAGAGAAATATAATTTTCATTACAATTTAATAAGCCTAATTTAGTCGCTGATTACCTGGTTTTCTGGTAAATATGGATAAAGTAAAGGCCGGTAGTAATACCGGCCTTTCCATATCATAAATTATATATTTTAATAATCCAGCATTCTAACTATTGCTGATTCACCTATGAATAATTTATTTTCTAATACCCAAAGATTACCTTTTTTTGTCAAAAGTTATGGCACTGGGATAAACCAGTCCGTTTGCTACTTCTTTTTCAACCTGCCCGGTTTCAGTATTAATAGCAATGATCGAACCACCACCCCACGGGATAGCGGGAACTACAGATGACAACCAACTGTTGGAATCAAATTGAACTACATAAAGAAGACCATCAGGTCCTATTTCAAGATCAATAACCGAGGTTAATCCGCCAATTAAAACATGGCAATCTGCAGAACCATCAATTTCAGAACAAACCAGGTTAGAACCATCGGCAGGCATTTTCCATACTCTGGATAGGCCTACAGGAAGTCCTTCTGGAGTACCACCAGTTAATTCCCCAACATATACATAACCATCATCTCCTATTGCTACCGAAGTAGGTACAGGCTGAACATAGCAGGTGATATCTTCACTTCCATCTGATGTTTGAAATAACTCCAGCCATTCGCCTTCAGGATTTAGGGGAGGGGTTAGAATTGCCTTCCAGTCTACATCTTCAACAGTAGTTGCCTGAAGTATTGTATTCCCTGCAGCATCTGCAACAATAGCTGTTTCTCCATCAAATGCTGTCACCTTATATGGATTATTCTGTGGACCGGCAGTAAAAACTAACTCTCCATTATCGGTGAATTCTTCTTCACATTGCTGATTTTTCCATTGCAGACCTTCAAAGGCATCTGGATCGTTATCCCTTTCAAATTTAGCAAGATCTGCTACCATTCTAACTTTTCCCCTGGATGCTCTGTATAATTCACCCGTGGCTGCAAGGTCTGTTCCTGCAGTAGTGAAAAAAGCATTTCCGGCACCAATAGATTCCAGACCCTGTATATCAGTGGCTACATCCAAACCTAACATAGTAGAGATCTGTCCATTTTTTATAAGTTTTATACTTCTTTCTCCTGAAAATTCATTCAGTCCAACCATGATGCTACCATCTGGTGTAGATGAAATGTCAAACACAAGACCTCCGGGAAATTCATAAGGTCCGGTATCCATTAGCTAATTAGTTTTCAGATCTGAAACTTCCGTTGGAATATCGGTGATCTCTTTTTCACAAGCTGTGACAAACAGCATTAGAAGGCTGAAAAAAAATAGTTTCCAGCCGGGGTTGATTAATTCGGTTCTAGATTTCATAATTATAATTTTGGTTAATAATCGCTTTATATCATGTGAAAAGTCTAACCTTTAGTTCTTCGTAGATTTAAACTGACCCATAAAACTCATATTCTGGTATTCACTTTTGTTTATTGAAGTTTTTACCTGGTTTAAAGACTGCCCGGTTAATACAACATTGTTTTTTGGCTTCTTTTTATCTGAATAATGCATTTCTGTGACTAAACCTTCTGAAAATTGTTTGATCAGTCTGGGATCTATATCTGGAATATTCATATCCATAGGTCCGGAAAAATTAAAAAGGCTACTCATTTCTATAGGAGCTTCGGTAGTATGATAAACCTGAACAATAAATTCATCATTTTCAATTTCCATCCCTTTATTATTATAGCCCATGATGGTTTTATCGGGTAATTCCCTTATTTCTAATTCACCTATCTCACCTGTTTTATCTGGTTTTTGCATAGGATGTATCTGAAGGAATTTGCTACCTCCAGATTCCACGAACATTACCAGCGCATTAATATTTAAATCAAACACCATAGTCGCTTCATCCAGGCCACCAGATTTCATATTTTCTAACGAAATGCCCTGATAGTTTGTATTTTTCCTGAGAAAAACTACAAGGTTAAGAGGATCTTGTTTTTGATTTATCATTTCCATTTTTAACCTGTATTCCCAATCAAACTCGTAGGTTGGAGGTAGATCTTCTGTACCGAGATCACTATTTTCGAGGTTTTTTGTCATAGAGTCCATGCTCTTATAGGACATGCCATCAGAATCATTGCCTTCTCCTGAACCGTTCCCACTATCTATTCCCTGAGTTCTGTTTCCTCCCGTTGTCGTTGCATCAGCTCCCACCAGAAATAGGTCCTGAAATGGCGTTTTTACTTCTTCTGCATCGGGAATGCTCACTGATACTGGTTCGTAAAAGAATTTGTAAGAACCATCTCCCTGAGCCTGTATATTGTCAACCTTTGCATATACTTCAGATAATCTACCTTCCTTATCAAACTGAACCCATGAACCTTTGTATTCAGGATCGGTGTAAAGAAATCTGGGACAGGTGCCTCCATCAGAACAGGGAACAGACATTTCTTCATAGTCTTCTGATCGAAAATGTTCTGGTTTATAGATAAACGCCCACTCAACGATCTGAAAAGTATTCATATTCAATCCCTGATTTTTTAACTTTTCAGAGGCAGCCATGGTAGGCTCAATTGGAAGTTTTAATATTCCTGCCGCCATCATGGGCATCATAAAGGCCATTCCATCAGCTCTCATCATCCCTGTTTTTTGCCATTTTCCTTCACTGGCGTTATAACCGTATTGAAAACCTTCGCTATCAATGAAGATCGGATGCTCACTGTCAGGTGCTACACCACGGGCAGCGATCTCTTCACTATCAAAATAATATTCACTTCCCTTGCCATTGCTGTCTGAAGTTTTTACGATAACATCTGAAGTATAGAAAGCTCGTTTGGCTTCGGTATTGATGGTTTTTGCGGTATTGGCATTCGCATTATTGCCAGGTTTAGCCTGATCATCCTTTTTACTATCGGGATCTATCGCTTTATCTATGGCACCTTCTACAGTTTTCTCTGTTTCTTCCTCGGTCTTTTTAAGAAGTACTTTTTCAGTGGTTTCTTCTACCTTTTTCTTTAGTTTTTTTAGAATTTGAGCATCTGCACTGGTTCCAGAAAGTATAAAGCATATACTCAATATGAATAATCTTAATTTCATGATCCTGATCTTTGGTTAATGATCAGTAGTACTATTTCTATTGAACAGATCTACTGAGATAAAATAGTGGAGGGGGGAGCGCCTTTTAGGCGATATAGGTTGCAATACCTTGAAGATCAAATAGTATTGCAAAGATACGAATTAATGAAAATTCTTAAATTTCAGGAGGAAAATTATAGAATAGGATCAGTACTATAAAGAATGGGTAAGATTTGAAAAATCTCTTTTTTCATCGATCAGGTCAAGCATGAATAAAGTGCTTTGAACACTTTCAATCTCCTTTTCGCTGATCTGGCTCTGACTCCACCTGGTAAGATCCAGCCATTTTCTAATATCTTCCAGTTTCTGGCCATATCTTTCTGCCAGCTGATTATCTATATTCTTCTTAAGTTTAAAGTCTTTAGTTTCAGTATTTAGCACCTTTAGCATTTTTTTTAGTTCCTCAGAATTATTCTGAATGCTTTCATTTCTGGCAGCTATAACGAAACATGGCCATGGGGTAGGGCAGTCGGCTATTAATCTGAAGGTATTATTATCTACCAGTGGTTTGGTGGTAAAATGTTCCCACATGAAATACTGGGCTTGATCCTGTTTTAAAGCTTTAATTGCGCCGTCAAGATTATTGATGATTTCAAATTTAAGCTCCTGGATATTCCAGTTGCGATGTTGTGCGTTAACATAGGCCATAAGGTGAGAACCGCTACCAATTCTGCTAATCGCAGCTTTAGTACCTTCAAGATCTTTCATATCCTTATAAGGTGACCCTGCATCCACATGAATTCCCCAAATTAATGGACTCCCGATATATTCCTGGATAATCCTACTTTCATTACCATTAATAATATCCCTGGTAATGCCTTCGGTAAGGATTACAGCAACATCCAGCTCTCCGGAACGTAATGCCTTACACATAGCCCCGGTACCTTCAGGAACTTCTTTCCATTCTACTTTTATTCCTTCCTTCTCGAATTCTCCATTCTCTATACAAATATGCCAGGGGAGGTTAAAATGCTCAGGTACGCCGCCTACTTTAATCGTTTTCATGATGAATGTTTTTCTTTCAGGTAATTATATATCTCGTATTGAGAGCGAATGCTTTTTTCTCCCTTTTTCTTCTGAACATACTTATTGGATTCTTCTGCATCCTGAATCCTGGCCTTTACGTTATCGTTTAACTGAATATCCAGAATGTCCTTGAATTCTTTTTTAACATCTTCATCCAGAACCGGGGAAATCACTTCAATTCTTCTGTCTAAGTTTCTATTCATCCAATCGGCACTTCCATAGAACATAAGTTCTTCGCCGTCATTTTCAAATAGGTAAATGCGGCCGTGCTCAAGAAACCTGTCCACCACACTGGTTATATAAATATTTTCACTTAAGCCTTTCACTCCGGGAATAAGACAGGTAAAGCCCCTTATAAGCATTCTTATCTGGACTCCTGCATTACTAGCTTTGTATAGAAGGTCTATTATTTCTTCATCCTCAAGGCTGTTCATTTTTGCGGTGATCTTAGCCTTTTTACCGGCCCTGGCGTTTTCAATCTCATTATAGATAAGTTTGATAAACTCCTGCCTGGTTGAAAATGGAGAGATGAGAAGATTCTTTTCGCGTGGGATGATCAATTCACCTTCAAGTACCTTAAAAAGTCGTTGTAATTCCTTGGTTATGTTTTTGTCTGCAGTAAAAATAGCATGATCACAATAGATACTTGAAGTCTCGGCATTAAAATTACCGGTGCCAATATAGGCATAACGCATATTTACATCACCTTCCTGTCGGCAGATCAGCATTATTTTGGAGTGCACCTTAACTTTTGGATAACTGTAAATAACATTAGCCCCTTTTTCTTCGAATTTTCGTCCCCAGCTTATATTGTTCTTTTCATCAAACCTTGCTTTAGCTTCAACGAAAACGGTAACTCTTTTTCCATTCTCAAGCGCTTTCATAAGGGAGTTTGTAAGGTCTGACTCATCTGCCACACGATACAGTGATATATTTATATCAGTTACCTTCTCATCTTCTGCCGCCAATTTCACGAACCTTTCTACATAAGAGAAAGACATATATGGGAAGTGTAAGGACTGATCTTTTTCAGCGATATCTTTAAAATAATCGCTGCTGTCTTCCAGAACTTTATGTTTTAATGGAGGTAATTCCTTGAAATTTAAATTCTCATTGTTGGTTGGATCGGGGAATGAAAAGAAATCCTTGAAATTGTGATATTTGCCACCCGGCATCATATCGATCTTGCCCAGTTTCAATAATTTCCTGACTTGCTTCTGAATTTTTTTTGGCATACTTGCATCATACAGTAAGCGGGTTGCCTGCCCATCTGTGCGCTGCTTCAGGGAAGAATATATCTTTTCTGCCAGAACACCTTCATAAATATCATCAATATAAAGCTCGGCATCCCTGGATAATTTAATTTCATAAATACCGGTGATTGTATCCTGAGGAAATATATTGTGTGCCTGATTCCTAATTATTTCATCAAGATACGTGACCTCATATTCTTTCTTTTCCTTTTTAAAGGTCACAAACCTTCCACATTTCTCCACGGGAATATTAATAACTCCAAGGGAATCTTCATCCTTAAATGTGACTAGAAAGTATAGAACAGAATTCTTTAGAAAAAGTTCGTTTTCTTTTTTCAGATCCAGAACAACAGGATCTAAATGTTTCTCAACCTCTTTTTTAAAATAGGAAGCGGCATATTCTTTATTATCTGGAGAAAAATGTTCAGCATCCAGAAAATTTATTCCATTAGCTGCAAGTTCAGGTAATATCTCTTTGCGATAAATTTCTCCAAACCAGTCCTGTTGTTTTTTAACTTCTTCAATGATCTGTTTGGTGATCTTTGAAGGTCTTAGTGCGAGCTTTTTCCGGATACTTTTTTTAACCCGTTTCATCTGCCTGAGCTGTGAAACGCGAACCCTGAAATATTCATCGAGGTTTGATGAGAAAATGGCCAGAAATCGAATCCTTTCAAAAAGGGGATTTATCTTATCTGTGGCCTCCTGAAGTACCCTTTCATTAAAACTTAACCAATTGAGATCTCTATGTCTAAATCGGTCTTCATTAGGCTGCTGCATGGATTAAGAATTGTTTGACCAAAAATACAAAGACCACCATGCTTTGCTTTTAATATATTGTTAAATAAGATTCTTAGGAAGTGATCTTATCAAGACAATATACGATCAATTTGTCCATCATCTCCTTGGCATTTTCAGAGAATTCTCCAGAAGCCCTGTTCGCCAGCACCAGATTCATAGAGATCGCATTATGCCCAAACAGTTTCGACATTCCGTAAATTCCTGAAGTTTCCATTTCAAGGTTGGTAATTATATGATCTTTATACTTGAAATCACTTATACGATCATTCATTTTATGATCTGGAACGTCGGCGCGTAAAATTCTGGCCTGTGGGCCATAAAACCCAACATTGGTTCCTGTAAATCCAGGGATAGTTTCTTCAGAGCTTAACACCTGAATAAGTTCCTTACTTCCTTCAACTACATAAGGCACGGCTTTATTTGAAGACCATTTTGTTTGCTTAACAAACTCTTCAGCAATTTCCTTATTAAGGAAAGAATCGTCTTTATAGTAATGCATTAATCCGTCGAAGCCTATAGCGAGTTCACTAACAATAAAAGAATTAATCGGAATTTCCTTGCGGATGGATCCGGTAGTACCAATTCTGATAATATCCAGGCTGGTTAGTTTATTCTTTATCTTTTTAGCTTTAAGATCGATGTTGACCAAAGCATCAAGTTCGGTAAGAGCGATATCTATATTATCGGTTCCCATGCCGGTAGACATGACGGTAATGCGTTTTCCCTTATAAGTTCCGGTATGTGTATTAAATTCCCTTTTGTGTTTCTGAACTTCTATTTTATCAAAATACCTGCTTATGGCAGAAACCCGTCCAGGATCACCAACAGTAATAATGGTAGTAGCAATATCTTCAGGCAAGAGCCCAAGGTGGTATATAGAACCATCCTTATTCAGGATAAGTTCAGAAGCTTTTAAACTCATTCTATAATTTTAATAATTTATGAGATTCAGATTCATAGAGGAAATCATACATCTTAGCTCCGCCAAAGTATTCATCATTCTTGAGCTCTCTATAAAAGTTCTTCTTACCTTCAAGCACCAGTTCTCCATTTTCGTTAAGAACCAGCTTTTCTTCTTCATCTTTGTAAAAGAGAGATAGTTTTTCAATAAGCCTTTCCATCTGGTTGTCACTGTAGCCATAATATCCTTGGTACTGCAATGCATATCCTAGGAGATGATTTTGATTTTTTATATTGTGACTCTCAATAAGTTTCAGAACGTTTCTTTCCAGGGAGTTAATTCCTGTAATACTATTCGGGAATCTTTCAACATGGGCTCTTATGCAACTGGAGAGATATTCGAAATTGGTAGGAGTTTTAATTTGCGGTTTTAATTTTAAAGGATTATCTCCACAGTAAAGCTCCCAGATAAGTAAGGCAACTTCTATATCTTCTCTATTCAATTCTATCCGGTTCTCATAGTGGTTTTGAAGTTCTTTAGTGGTAAGCTGAGATAATGGTAAAAACTCTTTTTCACCCTGAAGTTTCTTGCTACACACTAGTGAAATTGGCGCCTCCTGATTCTTTTCTGAAAGGCAGCTAATCGCAGCCAGCATATTAATATGGCAGAATAGATCAAATTCGAACCATAAAACTACATCATCATAATCCTTATTCGTCTTCAGTTTTTTGACTTCAGCAATAAAGCGCTCTTCGTAGTTCTCGGCAGAGATATCATAGGTCTTGCGAAGAAATTTCTTTCTAAGCTTAAAAAAATCTGAATTGATCTCCTGTTGGGTTGGCCCTTCACATAATAATTCCCTCCATACAACGATCTCTCCAGATAAATTTAATTCCTGCATTTGCTCTGTAAGGCTATCGCCATTAACTATGTGTAAGGTTTTGCTTCCCATGTTGTAAATTAAAAAAAGCGTATTGGATTAACCTCCAACACGCTTTACATTATAGCCTTCTTTTTTCAAGATTTTCATGATCTTTTCACGATCGTCTCCCTGGATGATTATTTCACCATCCTTTGTTGAACCGCCAACACCACATTTCTTCTTAAGCATTTTGCCTAGAGAGATCAGATCCTCTTCCGGGCCTTGATAACCTTTGATAATGGTTACGGTTTTTCCACCGCGGCCTTTATTACTAAAATGCGCTTCAAGTTGCTGATCTTTGGGAGCAAGTTCTTCCTGGGAGTCTCCATCAGAATATTGTGATTCATCAAAATCATCATTGGTGGAAAAAACGAAACCTCCCAGATCTTCAAGACCTAATTTCTTTTTCGCCATAATTATTTTTTTGCGAGTCCTATTTCTACAAGTCGCTGATGAAGAAATTCTCCTGCAGTAATATCTTCATATTGTTTTGGATGATCTTCATCTATACATTCCTCTAAACAATCCAGTTTCATTTCGCTTCTTGGGTGCATAAAGAAAGGAATGGAATATCTTGGTTGTCCCCATTGTTCCTTTGGAGGATTTGTCACCCTGTGGATCGTAGACCTTAATTTCTTATTTGAATGCCTTTCCAGAATATCTCCCCCATACAATACCAGTTCATCATCCTGTGGAACGGCATCTATCCATTCACCGTCTTTTCTCAATACCTGAAGACCTCCAGTTGAAGCCCCCATTAAAAGAGTAATTAGATTAATATCTCCGTGGGCACCGGCTCTAACAGCTCCTTTTGGTTCTTCTTTGATAGGAGGGTAGTGAATTGGTCTTAAAATACTATTCCCATTACTGGCCCAGTGATCAAAATAATGTTCTTCCAAACCTATATACAAAGCAAGTGCTCTTAATACATAAATACCAGTTTTTTCAAGCATTCTATAAGCTTCCATACCGGTATGATTGAAATCTTTTAATTCTTCAACCTGCACATTTTCAGGATATTCTTCAGTAAGATTAGCATCTTTTGAAGGCTCCTGTCCAAAATGCCAGAATTCTTTAAGGTCACCTTCTTTTTTACCTTTTGCATGTTCCTTACCAAAGGAAATATATCCTCTCTGCCCGGCAAGGCCTTCAATTTCATATTTCTGTTTTACCTCTAATGGAAGGTCAAAAAATGATTTTACTTCCTTATATAATTCCTCCTCAAGGGCATCACTTAAAAAGTGATTTTTTAATGCTACAAAACCTATTTCTTCATAGGCTTTACCAATCTCGTTTACGAATTTTTCTTTGCGCTTTGGATCATCCGATAAAAAGTCGGCCAGATCTACACTAGGTATATTATTCATTGCCATTTTTAGCAGTATTTTAATTTAAGGTAACAGGCAAAGTTAAGTAAAATAAAGGGATATGGCCATTGTTTATATTTTTCTTAGCAAATGGAAATTTAATTACATTTGAGATATAAACTTACTTTATGCTCTCAGATAAAACCAAATCCAGTACCATAGAATACCAGGAGAATACCATTTCTAATGAAATTTTATTAGATCTATATAGTTCTATGCTGAAACCCAGAATGATAGAAGAGAAAATGCTTGTTCTACTAAGACAGGGCAAGGTATCTAAGTGGTTTAGCGGAATTGGACAGGAGGCTATATCTGTTGGGGTTGCAAAAAGTTTAACCCTGGACGAATATATACTTCCAATGCATAGAAATCTGGGAGTTTTTACGAGTAGAAACATTCCACTTAATAGATTATTTGCACAATGGCAGGGTAAAGCTTCCGGTTTTACAAAAGGAAGGGATCGAAGTTTTCATTTTGGAACTCAGGAATATAAGATAGTTGGGATGATCTCTCACTTGGGGCCACAATTAGGGGTTGCCGATGGTATAGCCCTTGCGGATAAACTTAAAAAAGAGCAAAGGGTAACTGCTGTTTTTACCGGCGAAGGTGGGACCAGTGAAGGAGATTTTCATGAAGCGCTTAATATAGCTTCAGTTTGGGATCTACCCGTTATTTTTTGTATTGAAAACAATGGATACGGATTATCTACTCCAACCAGTGAACAATATAGATGTAAAGATCTTGCAGAAAGGGGAGCGGGTTATGGAATAGAA
Source organism: uncultured Flavobacteriaceae bacterium (assembly GCA_965364455.1). Taxonomy (GTDB): domain Bacteria; phylum Bacteroidota; class Bacteroidia; order Flavobacteriales; family Flavobacteriaceae; genus Christiangramia. Next base: position 2,248 of record CBDTXN010000033.1, on the reverse strand, counting down.
TCCCATATTCTTGATGGTAATAATATTATAGAGGTTTATTCCAGAGTTTCAGAAATCGCTGAAAGTATAAGGAAGAAGCCTAGACCTGTTCTTATCGAATTTAAAACCTTCAGGATGCGTGGGCATGAGGAGGCTAGTGGCACCAAATATGTTCCCCAGGAACTAATGGAAGAATGGGAGGCAAAGGATCCTATTTTAAATTTTGAAAAATATCTTTTCACCAAGAATATTCTTAATGAAGTATTATTAAATGAGATGCGAAGTGAGATTCAGGCTGAAATTGATAAAAATCTTCAAATCGCTTTTAGTGAGCCAGTGATTCAGGTTGATTTAAGCAATGAGTTAGATGATGTGTATCAAGATTTTGCATATCAGGAATTTAGACCCTCCTTAGAAAAAGGGAATGTTAGGTATATCGATGCTATATCTCAGGCTTTAAAGGATTCCCTTAAGCGTCATGATAATCTTGTTCTTATGGGTCAGGATATAGCAGATTACGGAGGTGTCTTTAAAATAACTGAAGGCTTTATTGAAGAATTTGGAAAGGAAAGGATTCGAAATACTCCAATTTGTGAATCGGGAGTTGTTGGCGCAGCTATGGGATTATCTATAAATGGAATGAAAGCAATGGTTGAAATGCAGTTCAGCGATTTTGTAAGTTCTGGCTTCAATCCAATCGTGAATTATCTTGCTAAAGTGAATTACAGATGGGGTCAAAACGCTGATGTAGTAATTAGAATGCCTTGTGGTGGCGGGGTAGGAGCCGGTCCATTTCACAGTCAGACCAATGAAGCCTGGTTCACCAAAGTTCCCGGTTTAAAGGTGATATATCCAGCTTTCCCTTATGATGCAAAGGGATTACTAAATACTGCTTTTAATGATCCAAATCCAGTACTATTTTTTGAACATAAAGGCCTTTACAGAAGTTTAAGGCAGGAAGTTCCTTTAGATTACTATACGCTACCGTTTGGTAAAGCCTCAAAGCTGAGAGAAGGGTCACAGGTAAGTATAATCACCTATGGCGCGGGAGTTCACTGGGCTATAGAAACATTGGAAGAAATGGGTTATTATGAAGCAGATCTGATAGATCTTAGGAGCCTTCAACCTTTAGATTTAGAGGGAATATGCGAATCGGTCACCAAAACCGGGAAAGCTATTATTCTTACTGAAGATTCCCTTACCGGTAGCTTCGCCTCGGAAATTTCAGCAATTATCTCTGAAAATTGTTTTGAAAGCCTGGATGCACCAGTAATTAGGGTTGGCAGTTTGGAAACTCCAATTCCATTTGCTGCAGATCTTGAGCAACAATATCTTCCAAAAAATAGATTCAGAGAAAAACTACAATATTTAATAGAATATTAATAAGATGACTTATTAGGCCATTTTTAATTAAGAATACTTAACAATCACACTGTTAAATTATTAATAATCTTTTTTGGAAGGTGCATAGCTACTGTAATTTAGACCTAACTAATCAATTAAACCAATAAATTATGGTACGTCTAATCGTTATTTTTCTGATTATCGCAATCATTGCCGCCATTTTTGGATTCGGAGGGATTGCAGAAGGAGCAGCCGATATTGCGAAAATAATTTTCTACATCTTCTTAGTTCTACTTGTTATTTCATTACTAAGTAGGTTATTCAGAAAATAAACTACAGTCTTTTACAAACATCCAATGTGATTTTATGATAAGCATAAGGCACATTGGATTTTTCTTTTAAATCAAATCTACAATGAAAAAGTATTTAATTTTATTTACCCTGGCTGCATTAGTAGCCTCATGTGGTGGTACCAGTAAAGTAGCCAAAGAGGCCCGAAAGACTTTCGATGGTAACTGGACACTCACAAGTATTACCTATCCAAACAAATCAGGTGAATTTAATGTAACTCTATTCAACGAGGCTTCTGCCTCATGTTTTGAGAATAGTACCTGGGATTTTGTTTCAAATAACAATCGTGGCACATATACTGTAAGTGGTATGGACTGTGATGGTGATACGAATTATTTTATCTGGTCTATTGATGAAGAAAATACTCCTGCAGGGATGTACGATTTCTTATTAAAGCCAACAAACGACAATTATAAATCTACTACTGGTAATCAGGGATTCAGAATGAGTCTTAAAAGTTTAACTGATACCAACATGGTTTGGGAACAAACAGTAAGTTTAGACGGTTCTCCTTTTACCATTAGAATGAATTTTTCAAAATAATAAACAAACAGACAAGCTATGAAGACCGTAT
>CBDTXN010000032.1:0-17554 GCA_965364455.1 uncultured Flavobacteriaceae bacterium | reverse complement strand
GCTGCTGCGAAAAGTACTGCTTTCAGTTTCATAATTATAGGTTTTAAGATTTGTTGTATCGTTTTGTTTTCTGAGACAAACATATAACAACTTAAAATCCTGTAGGTTAAAACATTAGTTGTACCTTTGCGCTCTTTTTTGAGCAAAAAATTCGGCTATTTTATGTAATTCACACTTTTTATATGTTAGGTTAAATTTATTTATAAATCGTTCAATGAATTATTTTCCTAAAAATGGCTTAATAATTTTACCTTAAAAGTAAAGAAAATCTTACAATACATTTCTGACAGCATTTTCCCTCGATTTTTATTTTGTTAACAAAACTTTAACGTTCTCGTATCCTCAGATTCCACCTCTAAAAACAGTTTTTGGGTGTTTTCCCCTAATAAATTTTCAATTTTTTCGGGCCACTCTATCAAATTCCAATTTCCTGAATCCAGGTAATCTTCAATCCCCATATCCAAGGCCTCTGTATCCTCTTCGATCCTGTAAAAATCGAAATGAAACACAGATCCTTCCTCTGATTCGTAATGATTAACTAATGAAAATGTCGGACTTGAAACCGTCTCGCTTACACCTAGCGCCTTTACTAATTCCTTTATTAAGGTAGTTTTACCAGCACCCATATCACCGTAAAAAAGCAGGGTTTTACTTTTTGTATTACTTAGAATGTAATTCACGGCTACATCCAGTTCTTGAAGTCTGTAGGTTAGCTTCATTGTTCAAAATAATCAGATTCGGGACTGTAAATATATGTAAAAAAATATAACACCTTCACACTTTTCTGATAATCAGATAGATGCAAAGGTGTTAAATGTATTTCATCGATATTAAGTGTATTTCGTCGATTATTTAGGGCTTAATACCACGAATGGTATAACAACTTCTTCAAGAGAAATTCCACCATGCTGGTATGTGTTTTTATAATAACTAACGTAGTGGTTGAAATTATTTGGATAGGCGAAGAAAAGATCCTCTTTTGCAAAAATATAGGAGCTACTCATATTAATTGTAGGTAAATAAACCGATTTTGGATCTTCTATAGCTAATACCTCCTTATTCTCATAGGTTAAACTTCTACCTGTTTTATACCTCAGGTTTAGACTTGTATTCTTATCTCCAATGACTTTTGACGGATTCTTTACATTTATAGTTCCGTGATCTGTAGTAATGATTAGTTTGAAACCTGATTGCTGTGCTTTTTGGATAATTTCCAGGAGAGGAGAATTCTTGAACCAGCTTTGAGTAAGGCTCCTGTAAGATTTATCATTTGAAGCAAGTTCCTTTATAACCTCCATTTCGGTTTTTGAATGGGAAAGCATATCTACAAAGTTGTATACGACAACAGTAAGATCATTAGCTTTTTGGGTTTTAAAGTTTTCCACCAGCTTTTTACCTGCCTTAAGACTACTTATTTTATGGTATTCAAATTTTAAATTCTCTCCAAGACGTTTTAATTGCTCAGATAAAAATTGTTCTTCATAAAGGTTCTTTCCACCTTCTTCTGTATCATTTTTCCAGTATTTTGGAAACAATTTTTCCATTTCGCTGGGCATAAGTCCCGAGAAGATGGCATTTCTGGCATATTGGGTTGCCGTTGGCAAAATACTGTAATACGTACTTTCTTTTTCCTTCTTATAATAAGTGTTAATAATTGGTTCTAGGGTTTTCCATTGATCATACCTTAGATTGTCTACTACTACCAGTAAGGTTGGTTGATCTTTTTCTAATTCAGGAAGGACCTTCTTCTTGAATAAGGTATGAGACATTACCGGAGGTTCAGAATCTTTTTCGAACCAACTTTGGTAATTCTTAGAAATGAATTTAAAAAATTGATTATTGGCTTCCTGTTTCTGGGACTCCAGAATCTCAAACATACCTGAATCCTCTATCTCTTCTAACTGTATTTCCCAATAAACCAGTTTCTGGTACAAATCAGCCCATTCTTCATAAGAGTTAACCTGAGACATTTCCATCGCAATTTTCCTGAATTCCTGCTGATAGTTAGAAGTTGTCTTTTCAGAAATTAGCCGCGAATGGTCCAGGTTCTTTTTTATACTTAGGAGGATTTGATTGGGATTGACCGGTTTTATAAGGTAATCTGCAATTTTGGAACCGATAGCCTCCTCCATAATATATTCCTCTTCACTTTTAGTAATCATTACTATAGGAACAGTCTCCCTCTTTTCCTTAATCTCGGCAAGAGTTTCCAAACCGGTTAAACCAGGCATATTTTCGTCTAGAAAAACAATATCAAAATTCTCTTTATCAATCTGTTCTAATGCTTCAGTTCCGCTTTTACAGGTAGCCACATCATAGTTGCGTGCTTCCAGAAACATGATATGTGGTTTCAGCAGATCTATTTCGTCGTCTACCCATAAAATTTTGATATTGTTCATATAGTTTATATGTATTTTAAATTCTATTAAATATGACCTAAACCTTGAATCTTATTAAGATTTCGAAAAGGCTAAATTCATATATGTATCTTTGTTTTGAATTTTAGAAAGATAAAGCTTGGCTTCACAGACTAAACTTAAAATATTAAACGATCCAATTTACGGTTTTATTACCATCCCTAATGAGAGGATCTTCAAAATAATTGAACATCCATATTTTCAAAGACTACGCCGAATTTCCCAAATGGGAATGTCGTATTTAGTTTATCCTGGTGCTCATCATACCAGGTTTCACCATGCCCTTGGCTGTGTACACTTAATGCAAAAAGCAGTGCGTGTGCTAAGGTATAAAGGTGTTGAGATATCCAATGAAGAGGAGGAAGCTTTACTAATTGCCATTTTAATGCATGATATTGGGCATGGACCATTTAGTCATGCCATGGAACATAGCCTTGTTGAAGGGGTTGATCATGAGACCATTTCACTCCTTTTTATGGAGAAAATGAATTCTGAATTTAACCAAAGTTTAACGCTGGCCATCAGGATCTTTAAAGGTAGTTATGATCGTAAATTCATGAATCAGCTTATTTCCAGTCAAATGGATATGGATAGGCTGGATTATCTTAAAAGAGATAGTTTTTATACCGGAGCAGTAGAAGGAAACATCAATAGCGAACGCCTAATTACTATGTTGAATGTTGTTAACGATGAACTGGTGGTTGAGGAAAAAGGAATTTATTCTGTAGAGAAATTTCTCATTGGTCGTAGATTGATGTACTGGCAGGTTTATCTTCACAAGACCAGCCTGGTGGCAGAACAGCTTCTTATCAGGGTACTGAAAAGAGCCAAAGAATTAATAGATCAAGGTGATAAACTTCACGCTAGTGGATCTTTAATGTTCTTTCTTGAGAATAAGGTAGCCCGGGAAGACTTTGATAACGATACTTTGGAAATGTTTTCCAGACTTGATGATAATGACGTGATCTCAGCAATGAAGGATTGGATGTATTCAGATGATTTTGTATTGAGTAATTTATGCGAAATGGTCATTAATCGAAATCTTTTAAAAGTTAAGATCAAGAAAAAAAGACCTGCTCCAGAAAAGCTTCAAAAAAGATCAGAGGCTCTTCAAAAGAAATATGGAATTTCAGAAAAGGAAGCTTCCTATTTTGTGTTTCAGGGAGAGATAGCAAACCTGGCCTATAAAAGGGAAAAGGATAATATCAATATCCTTCATAAAAACGGTAAGATCAATGATGTAGTAAAGGTTTCAGATCAATTCAACTTAAAGGCTCTAACAAATACAGTAACCAAATACTATATGTGTTATCCAAAAGTTAAAGATTAACTCATTTTTTTTACTTTTGTCAGAATGAAATTTACTGCAGAGCAAATAGCCGAGATATTAGAAGGCAAGGTTGAAGGTAATCCGAAAGCGGAAGTATCAGAGCTTGCTAAAATCGAAGAAGGGGCTGAGGGCTCTCTTACTTTTTTAAGTAATCCTAAATACACATCTTTTTTATATACCACCAACGCATCAATAACAATTGTTAATGATGATTTTGAAGTAGAACAACCTGTAAATACTACACTTATTAAAGTGAAAGATGCCTATAAAGCATTTTCTACTTTACTTGAATATTATAATCAAATTAAACTTAATAAGTCAGGAATTGAAGAGCCAAGTCATATTTCAGAATCTGCTAATTATGGTGAAGGGCTTTATCTAGGATCATTCTCTTATATTGGTGATCATGTAAAGCTTGGGGAAAATGTAAAAATATATCCCAATGTATATATAGGAGATAATGTAAAGATTGGAAATAACGTTACTGTTTTTGCCGGGGTGAAAATTTATTCTGAAAGCCTTATTGGTAATGAAGTTACTATTCATAGCGGCGCCGTAATTGGGGCAGATGGATTGGATTCAGTCCAGGTGAAACTGGAGAATACAGCAAGGTTCCCCAAATAGGAAATGTGATTATTGAAGATCATGTAGATATTGGAGCGGCAACCACTATAGATCGTGCAACTTTAGGTTCTACGATTATAAGAAAAGGAGTGAAGCTGGACAATCATATTCAGATTGCCCATAATGTCGAAATAGGAGAAAATACTGCAATTGCCGCTCAAACCGGAATAGCCGGTTCAACCAAAATTGGTAAAAACTGCCTAATAGGTGGTCAGGTGGGGATTGCCGGTCATTTAACTATTGGTGATCGCGTAAAAATTCAGGCACAATCCGGGATTGGGCGTGATATAAAAGATGATGAAATGTTACAAGGGTCTCCTGCAATTGGATATAGCGATTATAATAAATCCTATATACACTTTAAGAATCTACCCCGAACTATGAATATTATACACCAACTTGAAAAAAAAATGAATAATGGCTGATAGAATTGTGCATCAAAAAACCATTCAGGATGAAGTGTCTCTTGAAGGGGTTGGCCTGCATACAGGTAAAGAAGTTAAGTTAACTTTTAAACCTGCGCCTGAAAATACTGGATACGTATTTAGAAGAGTGGATCTGGAAGGTAATCCAGAGGTTGAAGCAGATGTAAGTTATGTTGTAAATACCCAAAGAGGTACTAACCTTGATAAAAATGGGGTTGCGATTCAAACTTCAGAGCATGTTCTGGCAGCATGTGTTGGGCTTGAGATCGACAATATCTATATAGAACTGGATGCTTCAGAACCGCCAATTATGGATGGTTCTTCGAAGTTTTTTGTTGAAGCTCTGGAAAAAGCCGGAACTGTAGAGCAAAAGGCGATTAGAGAGGAATATGTGGTAGATGAGATTATTTGCTACCGTGACGAGAATGGTAGCGAGATCATAGCAATGCCTTCAGATGAATACCAGGTAACAGCTATGGTAGATTTTGGAACCAAAGTACTGGGTACTCAAAATGCATCTTTAGAGCATATTTCCGATTTTAAAACTGAGATCGCAGATTCCAGAACTTTTAGTTTTCTGCATGAATTAGAAACTCTTTTGGAACACGGACTAATAAAAGGTGGAGATCTTAATAATGCAATCGTTTATGTAGATAAAGAGATAAGTGAAGAAACTCTGAAAAAACTTAGAGTCGCCTTTAACAGGGATGAAATTTCTGTAAAGCCAAATGGGATTTTAGATAATCTAACTCTTCACTATCCTAATGAAGCGGCAAGACATAAGCTTCTTGATATTTTAGGGGATGTTGCTTTAGTTGGAACCCGGATCAGGGGTAAAATTATTGCCAACAAGCCCGGACATTATGTAAATACCGAATTTGCAAAAAAACTGGCAAAAGTTATAAAAGCTGAAAAAAGGAATAATGTACCTAAGATAGATCTTGCACAGGAACCTTTGATGGATGTGAACGATATAATGGATACACTTCCGCATAGATCACCATTTTTACTGGTAGACAAAATTTATGAGTTGACCGAGTCTCATGTTATCGGGATGAAGAATGTAACCATGAATGAACCTTTCTTTGTAGGGCATTTTCCTGGAAAGCCGGTTATGCCTGGAGTACTTCAGGTTGAAGCTATGGCACAAACGGGTGGTATCCTGGCATTGAAATCTGTTCCAGATCCTGAGAATTACCTTACTTATTTTATGAAGATTGATAATGTAAGATTCAAAAGACAGGTTGTACCGGGCGACACTTTAATATTTAAATTAGAATTACTGGCTCCTATTAGAAGAGGAATTTGCCAAATGCAGGGATATGCTTATGTAAATGGGCAGCTTGCAACTGAAGCCGTTTTAATGGCACAAATAGTTAAATCAAAATAATCAGAATGAACCAACCCTTAGCATATGTACATCCGGGAGCTAAAATTGCCAAAAACGTTGTAATTGAGCCTTTTGCGACCATACATAATAATGTAGTGATTGGAGAAGGTACCTGGATTGGTTCCAATGTAAGTATAATGGAAGGTGCGCGTATCGGGAAGAACTGTAGTATCTTTCCTGGTGCAGTAATATCTGCCATTCCTCAGGATAAGAAATTTAATGATGAAGATACTCTTACGGTGATTGGAGACAATACAACCATTAGAGAATGTGTAACCATCAACAGAGGTACAACGGATAGGATGAAAACAGTAATTGGAAATAATTGCTGGATCATGGCATATTGCCATGTAGCTCACGATTGCATTGTGGGAGATAATTGCATTTTTTCAAATAATAGTACGCTGGCTGGCCATATCAATGTAGGAGATCATGTGATCCTTGCGGGAATGGCAGCGATACAGCAATTTTGCAGCATTGGAAATCATGCTTTTGTGACCGGTGGTTCATTGGTAAGAAAAGATGTCCCTCCATTTGTAAAAGCAGGTAGAGAACCATTAAGTTACGTAGGAATCAATTCTATCGGACTGCGTAGAAGAGGTTTTACCACTGAAAAAATAAGGGAGATACAGGATATTTACCGAATATTGTATCAGAAAAATTATAATAACTCCCAGGCAGTAGCTATCATTGAAGCTGAAATGCAAGCTACGGCTGAGAGAGACGAAATATTAGAATTCATTAAAAATTCACAAAGAGGTATCATGAAAGGATACTTCAGTTCAAATTAAGATAAAGAATGGCATCAACTAGCGATATTAGAAACGGACTTTGTATTCGATATAATCACGATATATATAAGATCGTGGAATTTTTACATGTTAAACCGGGTAAAGGTCCTGCTTTTGTAAGAACCAAATTGAAAAGTGTTACTACAGGTAAAGTACTTGAGAATACTTTTTCTGCAGGTCATAAGATCGAAGATATTCGTGTGGAGACACATAAATTTCAGTTCCTTTATGAGGACGGTGAATTCTGGCATTTTATGAATGTAGAGGATTATACCCAGATCAGACTTACGGAAAATGCTCTTGATATGCCTAAGCTTATCAAAGAAGGGGAAGTAGTAACTATTCTAATTAATACTGAAGATAACATGCCTCTTTCTGTAGAAATGCCTGCAAGTGTTGTCCTTGAAGTTACCCACACAGAGCCTGGAGTAAAAGGTAATACGGCGACGAACGCAACAAAACCAGCAACGGTAGAAACCGGTTATGAGGTAAACGTTCCTTTATTCATCAATGAAGGTGATAAGATCAAGATCGAGACCGATAAAGGTACTTATAAGGAAAGAATTAAAGAATAACAGGTTTATATGAAATTCCCCCGGAAATATTCTTTAAAAGAAATAGCCCAGATCGTTTCCTGCGAATATGTTGGCGATGATGACTTTCCGGTATACGGAATGAACGAAATCCACGTGGTAACACCCGGTGATATCGTTTTTGTTGATCATCCTAAATACTATGATAAAGCCTTGCAATCTGCAGCCACCATCGTATTGATAAATAAAGAGGTTGAGTGTCCTGATGGAAAGGCTCTGCTTATCTCAGATGATCCATTCAGGGATTTCAACAAATTAACCAGGCATTTTAAGCCATTTCAATCTCTTTCCGGTTTAATATCAGATTCTGCTGAAATTGCTGAAGGAACCGTTATTCAGCCGAATGCAGTTATCGGAAATAATGTTAAAATAGGCAAGAACTGCCTTATTCAAAGTAATGTTACTATTGGTGATAATTGCATCATTGGTAATAATGTGATCATACACAGCGGGACCGTGCTTGGTGGAGATGCATTCTATTATAAGAAAAGAGCAGATGGTTTTGATAAATTGTTATCTGGTGGTAGAGTAGTGGTAGAAGACGATGTTGAAATTGGCACTAATAATTCCATAGATCGTGGGGTTACCGGAGATACCATTATAGGTAGGGGTTCCAAACTTGATAATCTTATTCAAATTGGGCACGACACCGTTATCGGAAAAAATTGTTTACTTGCATCCCAAATTGGTATTGCCGGATGTGTAGTTGTAGAGGATGATGTAACCATCTGGGGCCAGGTTGGTATAAGAAGTGATGTAACTATTGCCAAAGGAACAGTTCTCATGGCACAATGTGGGGTTTCTAAAGATACGGAGCCTAATACAACCTATTGGGGAACGCCTTTTGGTGAAGTAAGAACAAAGCTTAAAGAATATGCGGCAATCAAAAAATTGCCTGAGATTGTTAAAAATATAAATAAGTAAACTATGGGTTTAAGTACAAAAGAAATTGTAAAAAAATTCTATGAATCCAACTTCTATAAGGATAAAGATGTTTTGAAAAGCTATTTGCATCCAGAAGTAGAGCTTTCCTGGTACGGAACAACCGGATTTAGAAAATTAGACCTTGAAGGAATAGCTCAGATCAGCGAGGAACTGGCTCAATCTTATGAGTCTTTAAGAGCTGAAATAGATAAAGTAGTGGCTCAGAAAGATAATGCTGCGATTCATTTTACTTATTTTGTAAGAACTATTGAAAACCCTGACGAAGAAATGCCATTGGCTCATTTTATCGCCATATGGGAGATAAAAGATGATAAACTTTACAAAGGAGTTCAGATTAGTCAGTTAGGAGAAGAGATAGAAGACAATCCCTGGTCCTAGAAACTGGTATAGGAATTAAATATTTATTTAGCCTTTAGTGTATAAACTAAGGGCTTTTTTATTTTTAACATATTCTACATTTGTAGAATACAATATTATTTCTACATTTGTAGAATATAAAACAAGAACATGGAGCTTTCAAATTCAGAAGAACAATTAATGCAGATACTTTGGAAAAAGGGCAAGGCCTATCTGAAAGACCTGGTGGACGCATATCCTGAACCAAAACCTGCTTTAACCACAGTTGCAACCCTTTTAAAGAGGATGCAGGACAAAGATTTTGTTGGTTATGATCAGATAGGTAGATCACGGGAGTATTTTCCAAAGGTTTCTAAAAGAAAATATTTTTCGAGGCAAATGAATGGCATGATCAAAAGCTTTTTCGATGATTCACCGAAGCAGTTCGCTTCATTTTTCACTACCGAAACAGATCTGTCTGATAAAGAACTGAAAGAATTAAGAGATCTTATCGATGAAAGAATAAAAAAGAAATAAGATGGTTGTCTACCTGATAAAATCTATGCTTTGCCTTTTGGTATTATTCGCTTTCTATAAGATATTTTTAGAGAGTGAAAAGGCTCATGTATTCAAAAGAATATTTCTTTTGGCTAGCATAATTATATCTGTGGTTTTGCCACTGATTACGATAACCTACACATCCAGTGAAATTTCCCCAGATCAATATTTTCAAGCTAATTCTGGATATATAAATTCAACCGCTAACACAAATCGATCTGGCTCCGATGACTATTTTTTTATAGAATATTTACCGCAGATAATCGGACTTTTATATTTAGTTGGAGTTCTAATTTTTAGCTTTCGGTTTTTCAGGAATATTCAAAATATATATCGAAGGATACAGCGTAATGAGAAAAAGGCATTTTATTCGAATGTACTGGTCTTGCTGAAATCTAAATTAGATCCTCATACTTTCCTTTCGTATATATTTCTTAATAAGGAGCAGTATGAAAGCGATAAGATTTCAGATAAAATTATCCTACATGAAAAGGCACATGCAGATCAAAAGCATTCCCTGGACCTCATCTTACTGGAAGTAATTCAAATAATATTCTGGATAAACCCTTTCTGGATATGGTTTAAGAAAGCAGTTAAATTAAATCATGAATTTCTCGCAGATGATTATGTTGTAAATAAAACCCGGGACCCGGCCAATTATACTGATGTCTTAATTAAATATGCCGGCGGCACTCATCATGTTAGCCTGGCAAGTTCTATCAATTATTCATTAACTAAAAAACGAATTGTTATGATTTCTAATAAATTTTCTATTAAAAACCTACTGGGTAAACTAGGTCTACTTCTGCCTATACTAGCCTGCTGTATTTATTTCTTTAATAATGAAATTGTGGCTAAACCAGCATTGGCTTCAGAAGAGAATCCCGTTTTCAGATTATATGATGGTAAAATTCAAAATCTGGTTCAGGAAAAAAAGATCAGGATAAAAGTTGAAGGCGATAAACTTTGGGTAAATGGAAAAGCCACACATCCTGAAAAGTTATTACAGGCCATTAATAAGATCACTAATAACTGGAGTAAAGAAGATTTGATTAATACCAATATTGAGATAAAAATTGTCAATTCAGATGATTCTTTCATGGAAAATCTGAATCAGGAATTTTCAAAAACTAACCTGGCGAAAGTTTCGGGTAGAAGCTTTTTGCCTCCGGAGCCACCTGCACCACCTTCAGTGAAAGGAGAGATCGTTGCGGTGCCACCAATACCAAAAGTTGAAGAACGGGAAATTATTGAGGTTCCGTATAACCCATCAAATGAAATGCATCTCAGCGAAAAAGAGGAAATTATCAGGGCAGAACAGGAAGAACTTAAGCAACTTCATAAAGAACTCAGGCAAAATGAAAATCTCTCGAAAGAAGACCGAAAAAGAATTCAGAAAGAGGTAGAGGAAAAACAGGTGCAGATCAAGCGCGAGATGAAGGAGTTGGAAAGAGAACATTTAAAAATTCAAACAAGGCATTTGCGTGAAGAGAAAAAACATTTAGAAATGGAAAGGAGGCATATGATGGAAGAAAGAGAGCATCTAAAAAGCGAAGAGGTGCATCCTGAGCCTCCAATGCCACCATCTCCGCCTTTACCACCTTCACCTAAAAAAGAACCAAAGGAAAAGCACGTAAAACTTTTAACTGATAATATAAAAAGCGAGAACGGCAAAATAGTTAGAGCCACAGTTTTTGAGGAAGATATTCGATCAATTTATCCAGAGGAAGCCACTTATTATCTCAACGATAAGGAAATAAGTCGCGACCAGGCGTTAAAGCTGATCAAAGAAAATAAACTTAAACAGGTTGAAATAAGTAAAACGAATGAAGGAAATGATGTAGTGAACATTTATACCTAGGCATTTCCTTTGTGAGTACATTTTACTTCAATTATATTAATCAAAGTCTCAAAATATTGATATTTAAACGTTTTTTGGAGGGTTAAAGCTTTAATAAACTTATAAAAAGCTTTTAACTTTTATATTTAAAAACATACTTTTGTAATCCAAAATTCAAAAGACACTTATGAGCGTTTTAGTCAATAAAAATTCTAAAGTAATCGTGCAGGGCTTTACTGGAAGTGAAGGAACTTTCCATGCTGAGCAGATGATAGAATATGGTACAAATGTAGTTGGTGGAGTAACTCCTGGTAAAGGAGGGCAAAAACACCTTAATAAACCTGTTTTTAATACTGTATCTGATGCAGTTGAGCAAACCGGTGCCGATGTATCGATCATTTTTGTTCCACCAGCATTTGCTGCTGATGCGATTATGGAAGCTGCAGATGCAGGCATCAAAGTAATTATTACTATTACAGAAGGTATTCCTGTTGCCGATATGGTAAAAGCTTCAGATTATATTAAAGATCGCGATTGTAGATTGATTGGTCCTAACTGTCCTGGAGTTATTACTCCTGGTGAAGCTAAGGTAGGTATCATGCCTGGATTTGTTTTCAAAAAAGGTAAAGTAGGTATTGTTTCTAAATCTGGAACGCTTACTTATGAAGCTGCAGACCAGGTTGTGAAGCAGGGTCTTGGAATAACAACTGCTATCGGTATTGGTGGGGATCCAATTATTGGAACTACCACTAAAGAAGCCGTTGAATTATTGATGAATGATGATGAGACCGAATGTATCGTAATGATCGGTGAAATTGGAGGTCAGTTAGAAGCAGACGCTGCACAATGGGTGAAGCAAAATGGAAATAAAAAGCCGGTAGTAGGTTTTATTGCAGGTGAAACTGCTCCTGCAGGTCGTACAATGGGTCACGCCGGTGCGATCGTTGGAGGAAGCGAAGATACTGCTCAGGCCAAAAAGAAAATTCTTAAAGAGAACGGAATTCATGTAGTTGATTCTCCTGCTGAAATAGGAAAGAAAGTTGCTGAAGTACTAAACTCTTAAGAGTTTAAAAATATAAGAGATTAAAGCCCTTCTTTTGAGAGGGGCTTTTTTTATTTTTAATTGTGAAGATCCCGTTCCCTTAAAAATTCAAGAAGTTCTAGAGGATAATCTGTCTGTATATAATCTACTTTTTTAATACTCAATAATTTTTCAAATCCGTCTCCATTTTCTTTTTGCATCTCATCATATTTTTTTAAAGCATTCACCCATACTCTGGTGCTGTCTTCATATATCACTTTTCGAATTCTTTTGGAATATTTCCTGTTATCTACCTGCAAAAGGTCTATGTAATCAAAACTGGACGCTACCCTGATATCTTTACTTTTATATACAACAGGCATGATCCTTATTTTGGGATTAAGACTATGTAAATACGGGATGAGTTCTGGATCTCCAGTGCTAAAAATTATATTATCCTCTATCTCGTAGTTTGAGATTAAGCTATAGGTCTTATTTATAGTGGCTGTATCAGAGAGTTTTAGATCTATATTCAGGATGATTTGATCGCCAAAACTTTCAAAAACTTCCTCTAATTTTGGTATATATCCACTGACCGGCTTGCCATTATGCAGCAGGTTTAATTTTTTTATTTCTGTATAGTTCATTTCATCAACCCTACCGGTACTGTCAGTGACAAGGTCTATTACTTCATCATGGATCAGGATCAGTTCTCCATCTTTCGATTTTCGAACATCTATTTCAACTATGTCAATTTTGTTATCTATACAAGCCTGGATAGATTTCATAGAGTTTTCAGGGTGGTCCTTATGCAATCCTCTATGGGCAACTACCAGAATATTCTCCTGCTCAATTTCTGGATTATTCCCTGTTAAGACTTCTAATGATAGGCCCAACAGTAGTACTGAAATTATAACCAGGTATAAACCATTCTTTCTCATATGATAAATTGAATGTTTCTCATTTTGAAAATCTGCTTCTCCTAAAATAATTAATTTCAGGATGAAAATATTATTGATTATTCAAAATCAGTTATTTATGAAAAATTATAGATCGCAACTTGGCGAGTCTTTTTTCGTGAATCACTTTCAGCTTTTATTATATTTGGGATGTTAATTAACCAAGATCATTTAATATGAAATTATTAGAAGGAAAGAACGCGATAATCACCGGGGGTAGCCGCGGAATTGGAAAAGGAATTGCTCAGGTATTTGCAAAGCATGGAGCAAATGTTGCTTTTACTTATAATTCCTCTTCGCAGTCTGCAGAGGAACTTGCAAAAGAATTAGAATCTACAGGAGTTAAGGCTAAGGCATATCAGTCTAATGCTGCCAGTTTTACTGAAGCTCAGGAATTAGTTAACCAGGTTGCTGAAGATTTTGGATCTATTGATATCTTGATCAATAATGCGGGTATTACAAAAGATAACCTTTTAATGAGAATGAGTGAGGAAGATTTTGATAAAGTAATAGAAGTTAACCTGAAGTCTATCTTTAACATGACCAAAGCAGTACAGCGTACTATGCTTAAACAACGTTACGGTAGTATAATTAATCTGAGTTCTGTTGTTGGAGTTACAGGAAACGCCGGTCAGGCTAACTATGCAGCCTCGAAAGCGGGGATCATTGGTTTTTCTAAATCTATGGCCCAGGAATTAGGTTCGCGAAATATAAGAACAAATGTGATCGCACCAGGTTTCATTGAAACCGAAATGACTGAAAAACTTGATGAGAAGACAGTACAGGGTTGGAGAGATGCAATTCCGTTGAAGAGAGGTGGAAGTCCTGAAGATATTGCCAATGCGTGTGTGTATCTTGGTAGCGACCTTAGCTCTTATGTTACAGGACAGGTTATTCATGTAGACGGTGGAATGCATACTTAGAATTTGCCATTCCGGGAATTGTGAAATTATTCCATTTAATTGTTAACTTCACAATCCTAACTTATTTTAATGGATTCAAGCATAATCTTATATATAACCCTGGCACTCATTGCGGCGCTGGGGTTTGCTTTTTTTCAGTATTTGTATCCTAAAAGTTCCAGGACCAGGAAGGATTGGATCTTTTTCACATTAAGATCTGCGGCAATATTTATTGTTCTATTGATATTGATAAATCCGAAGATAAGCTCTACAGAATATGAGATCGACAAACCTGAACTCATTTTGCTGTCAGATAACTCAAAATCTGTTTCCTATTTAGGTGAAGAGCAGCAGCTGGAGAATTTTACAGCTTCTTTGGCTGAAAACAGTAGGATAAAAGAGAATTTCGAAATAAACCGTTTACAATTTGGGGGGCAACTGGAACTTAAAGACTCCCTGGATTTTTCTTCATCAGAGACAAATATCTATTCTGCACTTTCTGAAACAGAAGATGTATTTTCTAACTCTCCATCTGCAGTTATTCTTCTTACCGATGGAAATCAGAGCCTGGGCAGAGACTTTCGGTTTTTCAGAAAAGGAGAAGGATCTGATATCTTCCCTGTGATAATCGGGGATACCACCAAATATTTAGATCTGAGTATAGATAGAGTAAATGCTAATCGCTATGCGTTTCTAAAGAATAAATTTCCGGTGGAGGTTTTTCTCAATTATTCCGGGAATGAGAGTGTAGAAGCAGATTTTATTATCAGGTCTGGCGAAACGGTTGTCTACAGGCAAAAATTGGATTTTTCCAGTGAAAATCCATCTGGTATAGTTCAGACTGAACTACCGGCAAATTCTCTTGGTGTTAAAACTTACCAGGTAGAAATAGCGCCTTTAAATGAGGAAAAAAATAAGGTAAATAATGTACAGAAATTTGCGATCGAAGTGATCGATGAGCGAACTTCAGTGCTAATTTTGAGTGATATGGCCCACCCAGATCTTGGGGCACTTCAAAAGGCTATAGAGAGTAATCAGCAGCGGGATGTCGATATAAAATATTTAGACGATAAAAATTTTCAAATATCAGAATATCAATTAATTATATTGTATCAGTTAAATAGAAAGTTTAACAATGTGGTAGCTGAGATACTTGAAAATAATTATAACTATTTGATGATCACGGGGACTAAAACCGACTGGAATTATTTAAATAATTTGGATTTCGGATATGAAAGAAAAGCATCCAATCAACCTCAGGAAATATTTCCGGTATATAACCCAACATTTAGTTCATTCCAGTTTGCAGATATTGGCTTTGACGATTTTCCGCCATTGTTGGATAAATTTGGAGAGGTAAATTTTGAATCAGGTAAGTTCAATATTATGCTTTCCCAGGAACTTCAGGGAGTTAAAACCGGAGAGCCTTTAATGGGAGTGAGCAGTTCCAATCCGAAATCAGGATTCCTTTTTGGTGAAAATATCTGGCGCTGGAGAGCGAAATCTTTTTTGGACAATAAATCTTTTCAGGAGTTTGATGATTTTACTGGTAAGCTAATCCAGAATCTTGCCTCAAAAACTTCCCGACAGCGACTTACCGTAGAGGTGGATAATTTTTATTATGCCAATCAGAACGTTATTATTTCAGCGCAGTATTTCGATGAAAACTATCAATTCGATCCTGGAGCTAATCTTGCGATAACTGTTCAGAATAAAGGATCTGAAGATAGTTTTACTTCAGATTTGCTTCTTCAAAACAACTTTTATCAATTCGATGGTGGCGATCTTAGCCCGGGTGAATATTCATTTACGGTAAAGGTACAGGAAAAAAACATTGCCAAATCTGGTAGCTTTGAGGTGATAGAATATAATACCGAGCAGCAATTTGTGTCTTCCAACCTGTCTGGCATGCAGTCTTTTGCAGACAATAATGATGTGGATTTGTATTATCCAGATCAGTTGGAAAAAATGATAAATACTTTGCTTAACAGCGATAAGTTCAAGCCTGTTCAGAAAAGCCGACAAAAAACAGTACCTTTGATAGACTGGTATTACCTATTGTTTATATTGATTTCTATTCTTGCCGTTGAATGGTTTTACCGAAAATATTTAGGACTAATTTAATTTCAATTTTTATATATGGAAAGATTACCGAAGATCGCCGTACCACTTTTTATTGGTATAGTAATTTTAATAATTTTTATTGCTAAATCTACAGTTACCATCGATTCTGGTGAAGCAGGAGTTCTTTACCGAACTTTTGGTGGTGGTGTAGTTACAGATAAACCGCCGTTATCTGAAGGGTTTCATTTTGTAGCTCCCTGGAACAAGGTATTTGTCTACGAAGTTCGTCAACAGTCTATCGATGAAGAAATGACTGTATTATCATCTAATGGTTTGGAAATATCCCTGGACGCTTCAGTATGGTTTCAGCCAGAATATGAAGCTTTAGGTAAACTTCACCAGGAAAAAGGTGAGGCTTATATTCAAAGGTTATTGCAGCCGGCTATTCGTTCAGCAACCAGAGCTGTAGTGGGGCGTTACAATCCGGAGCAGCTTTATGCAAGTAAAAGAGAAGCTATTCAGCAGGAAATTTTTGATGAAACGAATTTATTGCTTGAAGACCAGTATGTTCAGGTGAACGAAGTTCTGGTAAGGGACGTTTCATTACCTTCTACCATTAAAGAGGCTATTGAGAGAAAGCTTAGACAGGAGCAGGAATCTCTGGAATATGAGTTTAGATTGACAAAAGCTGAGCAGGAAGCAGAACGTCAGCGAATCGATGCTGAAGGTAAAGCCACAGCTAACCGTATTCTAAGTGAATCCTTAACCGATAAGGTTTTAAAGGAAAAAGGTATTCAGGCTACTATAGAATTGGCTAAATCACCGAATGCGAAGGTGGTAGTAATAGGTTCTGGTGATGAAGGAATGCCAATTATACTAGGTAATAACTAATAAACAAATCTTAAATAATAAATTTCAGGTTTTATTTCTGATAATTTTATTTAGATTTGGCAGCATAATGAGAAAATATACTGTACATCATCATCATTTTATGATCCACGCTCAGGCGAGGTGTATATGATATGTTGTAACATTAACTAAAATATCATAACCCGTTTGAGCAATCAAACGGGTTTTTTATTTCTAATAACAGCCAACAAGATTATGAGTAAAGAAAAATTAAGGATTGCAGTCCAGAAGTCAGGAAGGTTATTTGAGGACTCTATCGGTATCCTGAAAGATGCAGGAATTTCAATTGATAACGGAAAGGAGCAATTAAAAGCTTCTTCCAGAAATTTTCCGCTGGAAGTCATGTAACTGCGCAATGGAGCTCTTCCACCCTATATACGTGATGGTGTAGTAGATGTGGCCATTATAGGTGAAAATGTCCTTATTGAAAAGGGACAGGATTTTATTCAG
>CBDTXN010000031.1:0-17626 GCA_965364455.1 uncultured Flavobacteriaceae bacterium | reverse complement strand
GATTCCAGTAAATAAAAAGCGGTCGAAAATTTCGACCGTTTTTTATTGGAATTTTGCTATCCAAAAAGATGGCTTACCACATCTTCGATCTTAGATACCTTATTGATCTTTATATTGAAATCGCCTTTAGGGATCTTGCTTTGTTTGGAGACCATGATCGAGGCAAAACCAAGTTTTTCTGCTTCGAGAATTCTTTGTTCTACCTTGGTTACAGGTCTTATTTCTCCTGCTAATCCTACTTCAGCTGCAAAACAGGTGTCTTTTTCCAAAGATATGTCCTCATTTGAAGAAAGGATGGCTGCGATCACCGCCAGGTCTATTGCCGGATCATCAACGCTAATTCCGCCAGTGACATTTAAGAAAACATCTTTCGCCCCAAGCCTGAATCCGGCTCTCTTCTCTAAAACTGCCAAAAGCATATTTAATCTTTTAGCATTATAACCGGTGGTGGAACGCTGTGGAGTTCCATAAACGGCGGTACTCACTAATGCCTGTATTTCGATCATTAATGGGCGCATTCCTTCCAGGGTAGAAGCAATAGCGGTTCCGCTAAGGTCTTCGTCATTTTTTGAAATAAGTATCTCAGAAGGATTAATGACTTCTCTAAGTCCACTGCCCTGCATTTCGTAAATTCCAAGTTCGTGGGTAGATCCGAAACGGTTCTTATGGGCCCTGAGAATTCTGTAGACATGGTTCCTGTCCCCTTCAAATTGGAGAACAGTGTCTACCATATGCTCCAGTACTTTGGGTCCGGCGATACTTCCTTCTTTGGTAATATGACCAATAAGGATAACCGGGGTATTACTTTCCTTGGCGAATTTTATTAATTCTGCGGTACATTCCCTGATCTGGGAAATACTTCCAGGTGAACTTTCGATATAGTCGCTGTGCAGGGTTTGAATGGAGTCGATGATGACCACCTCTGGCTCAACCTCTTCTACCTGTCTGAAAATATTCTGGGTTTTGGTTTCTGTAAGAATAAAGCAGTTTGCGGGATTAGGATTTATCCTTTCTGCACGCATTTTAATTTGTTGCTGGCTTTCCTCACCAGAAACATATAGTACCCTGTACCTTAAACCAAGAGAAATCTGGAGGAGTAAAGTGCTTTTTCCAATTCCGGGTTCTCCACCCAGTAAAGTTAAAGAACCGGGAACGAGGCCTCCGCCAAGTACCCGGTCTAATTCATTATTTCCGGTGTTAAGCCGGTTTTGAGGTGTATTTTCGATCTCGGCGATCAGTAAAGGCCTGGCGGCTTTTTTTGCTTCTTTCTTAGCCGAAGTTTTCCAGTCTTTTGGATCTGGTTTTTGTACAAGTTCTTCTACTATGGTATTCCAGTCTCCACAAGAGTTACATTTCCCCTGCCATTTTGAATATTGAGAACCGCATTTCTGACAATAATAAGTGGTCTTAACCTTGGCCATTTAATCGATCAATTTTATGCTAATAACCGAAATCTTTTTTAATCGCATCGGCTTTTTCAAGCATATAATCTGCGTCTAAAAAGGCAATTTTTTCCTGTCCGTAAGCATTCTGGTAGATCCTCATAGCTCTCTTCGGATTTCCGGTTTCTTCCTCATAACGGGCTTCAAAAAATGTCCCCAGCATAGTACCCGGATAATGGTCATGTGCCATTTTGTACAATTCTTTATACTCTTCCCAGTTTCTTGTTTTTTCAATAGCCTTATGTACAGCCATAAAGTCGTTTAAACTGATTTTTCTTTTTAAGCCGTAAAGCTTTTCAATAGATTGATACTTTTCTGCTAAAAACTGCGAGGGAGAGACTGAAGTTTGTAAGAGCTTCTCATTATAGTCTTTCGTGGATATTGGACGGTAGATCTCAAACATTCCTTCAATCGCAGAAGGAATCGCTTTACCAACCAATGAATAATGGCTGGTCTCTTCAAAATTATCGAAGTTATAGACCACCATATCATTTTCAAGATTTTTAAGTTTATTGTCAAAACTTAAGATGTCTTCCTTCAGTTTTGGTATATCTGAACTACCTGTGGCCATGTAATACCATTTTTCTGATACCGATTTGTTCAGAGAATAGGTGATCCTTTCAGCCATTTCAGGGGCAAGGTCCGGGCTAAGGTTAATATATCCCTGGAAAACAGGATTTTCTTTCAGAAGGTAATAATTGATAAAATTAGAAGTAAAATCATGACCCACTATGATTCTGAAATTTGCGGTCCTGTATTTCTCATCTAAATTGGCTAGAAGCTCCATCCCGATGAACTCAAAGAATTTTGCTCCTTTCCCTTCCGGTAGGAAATTTTGCTCAGAATAATAGGTGTCCTGCATGCGGATGCCATCCTGATTTATTCCAACTACGATCATTTCGGGGATATCTTCCCAATAGGAATAGTAATCAACCATTCCGGCCACGGGTTCAAATAAGTAATCTCCATCCAGGACAACGACCACGGGATATCGTTTCTCTTTATTTTCCTCGTAATTTCTGGGTAATTGAATTTTGATCTGCCTGGTTTCACCCAGTTTTTTTGAGGATAAGCTTTGATAACTTATCTGCGCAAAATTGGCCAACGGCAATAGTATTGCCATTAGCAAAAGTGATAATCGTTTCATAGGTGTAGTATTGATTCGGACCTACAAGATAATTATTATTTCTTATTGTTTAAAAGAGGTAAGAAAATAAAGGATAAACCGCCAAAAATCAGTACTACAGCGGTTTGCGTGGCCCAGGAGATCCATCCGAACGCTTCGGCGGCATGATCCTGAACACCGAAAAACATCAAAACTCCTCCAACGGCGAGAGGATAAACGCCTATTCCGCCATTAGTTGCAGATACAGCGAAAGATCCAACTACAAAGGCAGCCATTATGATGCCAAGTGGTGTATTTGCCGTTTCAGGAATACTGAATTGAATAACATAAAACATTATTAGGTAAAGAACCCAAATAAAAACGGTGTGCATTATAAAAGCCCATTTCTGTTCCATTTTCAGAATGCTTTTCATGCCTTCCAGTAAGCCTTTTGCGAGAGATTTTATTTTTTTAAAAGGTAGCCAGGTAGAACGCCGTACAATGTTCAAGCCGAGTATAATGATACCAACCAGGCCAATAAATATAAAAAACGTATAAAGTGGATTTATGTTTTGATCCCTTAAATAGGCCAGTAAGTCGTCAGTTTGAAAGATAAGGGCTACGCCTATGATGAGCATAAGTATTAATAGATCTGCAACTCTTTCAGATATTATCGTACCAAAACCCTTTTCAAACGGAACATCTTCATAAGTAGAAAGAGTTACTGCTCTTAAAACTTCTCCAGATCTAGGAATTCCGAAGTTAGCCAGGTATGCCGCCATAACAGCCATAAACCGGTTGGCCTGGCTGGATTTATAGCCCATTGGTTCAAGCATATATTTCCAGCGGTATGCTCTTGAAAAATGCGATATTATTCCCAATAAGAAGGAAACGGCTATCCAGAACTTATTAGCTTCAAGAATGCTTTCCCAAAGCATCTGTCTTTCAGCAGGAGTGGAGCTCTTTAAAGAATACCAGACCAAAAAAATCCCCAAAAATAAGGGGATACTGATCTTTAATATTCTAATGAGTTTTTTGTTCAAAAGAGGTCTACTTCAATAGATTTGTTTCTTCATCAGGAAATACCAAAGAGGGCTTAAAGTTTTTAGCTTCCTCGATATCCATAATTCCATAGGCAATTAGAATTAGAATGTCTCCTTTGGCAACTTTTCTGGCTGCAGCTCCATTTAAAGTGATCTCACCGCTGTTTCTAGGACCGGGAATAACGTAAGTTTCCAACCGCTCGCCATTATTGTTATTTACTATCTGAACCTTTTCGCCTTCAATAATATTGGCTGCCTCCATAAGGTCCTCATCAATTGTAATACTTCCAATATAGTTTAAATCTGCACCTGTAACTTTTACTCGATGGATCTTTGACTTTACTACGTGAATCTGCATTGTTTAATTTAATTATCCAGAGCTATATTATCGATTAATCTTATTTCATCTGCATAAACAGCGATAAAAGCCCTGTAATTATTTCCTTTTTCTTTTTCAGTAATTCTTTTCAGAGTGTTGGAATCGGCAATTTCAAAATATTCCAATTCCAAAAATGGATGTTCCCTGAATTTATTTTCTACCCATTCGGTGATGTAACTAGCACTTTTTGTGCCAAATAGAGATTTTACATTTTTGAGTGTTTCATAAATAAAGGCTGCTTTTTTACGATTTTGGCTACTTAGACGTTCATTTCTTGAAGACCTTGCAAGTCCGGATTCTTCTCGTAAAATTGGGCAACCTACTATTTCTACAGGCAGGCCGGTCTTTTCGGTAAGCTTTCTAATAATTTGCAGCTGCTGAAAATCTTTCTCACCA
Organism: uncultured Flavobacteriaceae bacterium; assembly: GCA_965364455.1. Classification (GTDB taxonomy): domain Bacteria; phylum Bacteroidota; class Bacteroidia; order Flavobacteriales; family Flavobacteriaceae; genus Christiangramia. The sequence goes on along the minus strand of CBDTXN010000031.1, from coordinate 13,261 downwards.
AAAAAGGCTTTATCTGGAGTAATAATTTGGAATAATCTTTTTACAACTGTTCCAACACCGTCAAAATGACCATTTCTGAATTTTCCCTCCATAACAGATTCCAATCCTTCAAAATCAAAATTTTCAGAAAGAATTGCATCGCCGTAGAGTTCTTCAGCATCAGGCGTAAAAACCCAGATATCAGGATATTCGCTTTTTAATAGATCAAGATCTCTTTCCAGATCCCGTGGATATTTGTCCAGGTCTTCTTTATTATTGAATTGAGTGGGATTTACGAAAATACTCACTACGACCTGATCGCATTCTTTGAAGGCATTTCTTACAAGGGAAAGATGGCCGTCATGTAAAGCTCCCATAGTTGGCACAAGTCCAACGCTTTTTTCTTCAGATTTTATTTTCTGAATGGCCAGTATAAGTGGATCTTTCTCCCTGAAAATCTGCATTTAGTTATAAAATTAACAGCGTGCAAACTTAATATTTCTCTGGCAATCTGCATAAATTTTTGTAATTTTGCGTGTTTTTTATTCGGAAACGTAACTAAAGCAAAGAATTTATGAAAGATAAGAGAGTGCTATACGTCTCATCTGAAGTTATACCTTACTTACCTGAAACCGATATCTCATCGACCTCTTTTGAAGCTGCAAAAATGGTGAATAACCTGGGCGGGCAAATTAGAATATTTATGCCGAGGTTTGGTAATATCAATGAAAGAAGACATCAATTACATGAAGTAATCAGGCTTTCTGGTATGAACCTGGTCATAAATGATCTGGATATGCCTTTGATCATTAAAGTCGCATCTATTCCAAAAGAGAGAATGCAGGTTTATTTTATTGATAATGAAGATTACTTTAAAAGGAAAGCGACATTAACAGACGAAGATGGAAATCTTTTTTCTGATAATGATGAACGAGCGATATTCTTTGCAAAAGGAGTTATCGAAACGGTTAAAAAGCTCAACTGGTCTCCAGATATAATTCATGTTCACGGATGGCTTTCTTCCTTATTGCCTCTTTATTTGAGGAATTATTATGGTAATGAGCCGTTGTTCAGAGATTCAAAAATAGTTACCTCAGTTTACAATCAAAGCTTTGATGGAACGTTAGATGAGGAAATGAAAGATAAAATATTATTTGACGGATTGGAGAATTCGAATGTAAAGCATTTGAAAACGCCTAATTTCGTTAATTTATTGAAGACTGCCGTAGATAATTCAGATGCAGTGGTAATGGGTGGTGATAATGTTCCTGATGAATTGAAAACCTATGTTGATAAACTCAATAAACCAGTCCTTCCATTTACTGAAAAGGAAAATTTCTCACACGCCTATCAGGAATTTTATGACACTAAAGTATTGTCTTAACAGTAAGTAAAAGTATTAAATGAGATTTAACAGATTGTACCAAACGATGGCTGCTCTAGCCGTTGTTTTCGCTTTTGTAGGATGCGATGATGATTTCACAGAAATAGGAGGGGAAATAATTGAGAACCCTTCTAATGTTGAGCTAAGAGAGATTGAGGTGAACGCCTATTCACAAAAAGTGAATTCTATTCAAACGAATAATCTGTCTAACTTTATGTTAGGAGTACATAATCACCCTGTTTATGGTGAAAGTACTGCCAGCCTGGTTACACAATTATCATTAACTTCTGAAAACCCAAATTTTGGAGAGAACACACAGTTAGATAGTGTGGTTATGATTATTCCATATTTCTCTACTCAATCTGAAGCTTCTACAGATGATAATATCGTCTATGAGTTAGATTCTATATATGGAAATGAGACTTTTAAACTATCGGTTTATGAAACTTCTTTTTTCCTGAATGACCTTGATCCGGACCTTGGATTCGAGGAGCGTCAGAAATATTATTCAGACCAACAGGATCTTATCGAGCAGAATATAGTTGGTGAGCCACTTTATGTAGACGAGGATTTTGAACCTTCTGCTCTAGCTTTCAGTTCATATGAAATGAACGCAGATGGTGAAAATGATACTATTGTAAATAGTCCGGCTTTACGTTTGAAACTACCTGTAGAGTATTTTCAGGAGAAAATAATCGATCAGGAAGGGACAGAAAACCTTATGAATAATAGTAATTTCAGGAATTACTTAAGAAGTATTATTATTCAGGCAGAGCCAAACGGAACTGGAGGAAGTCAGCTTCTTTTAAACTTCTCGGGGCAAAACTTATCTCCAAGGATAAGAATGTATTATAGAAGAGATTCTTCTGATGAAGATGAAACGGAACAAATAAGGTCTAGTTACACCCTTAGTATTAGCGGGAACAGGTTCAATACTTTTACCGGGGAATATCCTCAGGATGTTACCGATATCATCAATTCTCAATCTTCTGAAACCGGAGCGGAGAATCTATATTTAGACGCTCAGGAAGGAAGTATGGCTGTAATTGAGCTTTTTCCCGATGAGGAATTGCTAGAGAGTTTAAGAGGAGAAGAATTATTGGTAAACGAGGCGAATCTAACCTTCTTTGTAAATGAAGATCTTATCGCCGATGGAGATCAGCCAAGAAGACTTTACTTGTATGACCTTAATAATAATACATATCTGGATGATTATGCTTTCGATATAAACTTTAGCGTAGCCAATCCGGATGTTTCCTTAACCAACTTTTCTGAACGTGTTACTGAAGATGAAAGTGGTAAGTATTATACTATCAGGATCACCAATCATGTAAGCAACATTATTAACAATGACGAGGATAATGTGAAATTAGGCCTGGTAATTGTACCGAACATAAATTCTGTGGTTGCAAGAGGTTCTCAAGGAGCCGTTTTAGGGTCCCTGATGTCTGCAACCAGAGATATGTCTGAGGTAGAACAAATCCCATCTGTAAACTCATTAGCGCCTACAGGCACTATATTGCACGGGAACATGTCTGGCGACGATGATAAAAGATTGAAATTAAAAATTTACTATACCGATTATAATTAGAAGAAAGTATGTGTGGAATTGTTGGGTATATAGGACACAGGGAAGCGTACCCTATTGTTCTTAAAGGACTGCAAAGATTAGAATATAGAGGTTACGATAGTGCCGGTATTGCCTTATATGATGGCAATGAATTGAAGATGAGCAAAACCAAAGGAAAGGTTGCTGATCTAAAAGAAAGACTGGAAAGCGAAATTTCTACCGACGGAACAGTAGGAATAGGTCATACAAGATGGGCTACTCATGGGGAGCCAAATGATGTGAATTCGCACCCTCATTATTCCAATTCAGGAGATTTGGTAATTATCCACAACGGGATTATCGAAAATTACGATGCGCTTAAAAAGGAATTAAAAAACAGAGGTTACACTTTTAAAAGTGATACCGATACAGAGGTTCTTGTAAACCTTATAGAGGACGTAATCGTTCAGGAAAAGGTGAAACTTGGTAAAGCGGTTCAGATAGCCCTAAACCAAACAGTTGGTGCTTATGCGATCGCTGTTTTCAATAAAACAAAGCCAGACGAGATCGTTGTGGCTAGACTGGGAAGTCCGTTAGCTATTGGGGTTGGTGAAGATGAGTTTTTCGTGGCTTCTGATGCTTCTCCTTTTATTGAATTTACAAATAACGCTATCTACCTTGAAGATGGTGAGATGGCTGTTATTAGAAGACATAAAGATGTAAAGATCAGGAAGATTCATGATGATTCTTTGGTAGATCCTTACGTTCAGGAGCTTCAATTGAATCTTGAGCAGATCGAAAAAGGTGGTTATGAACACTTCATGCTGAAGGAAATTCATGAACAGCCGAGTGCGATAAGTGATACCTATAGAGGAAGAATGCTTGTTGAGCAAGGCTTGATCAGGATGGCCGGAGTAGATGATAATATGGAGCGAATAGCAAATGCTAAGCGATTTATCATCGTGGCTTGTGGTACTTCATGGCACGCAGGTCTTGTTGCCGAATATATTTTTGAAGATATTGCTAGGATTCCTGTAGAAGTAGAATATGCTTCTGAATTCAGATATAGGAATCCTGTAATTTCTGAGAACGACGTGGTGATCGCAATTTCTCAAAGTGGGGAAACTGCAGATACCATGGCAGCCATTAAATTAGCCAAAGAAAAAGGTGCTTTCGCATTTGGAGTATGTAATGTAGTTGGATCATCTATTTCTAGAGAAACCCATGCGGGTGCATATACTCACGCTGGACCAGAGATTGGTGTAGCTTCAACAAAGGCATTTACAACTCAGATCACTGTGCTTACATTGATGGCTCTTAAGCTTGGTAAGTTCAAGGGGACTATTTCTCATAGTGATTTTCAGTTCCATTTACAGGAACTTGAAAGGATTCCTGGAAAAATTGAAAAAGCACTTGAGTCTGATGAATTGATTCGTGAAGTTTCTTTTAAATATAAAGATGCTCCTAACTGTTTGTATTTAGGACGTGGTTATAATTTCCCGGTTGCTCTTGAAGGAGCTCTAAAACTTAAGGAGATTTCTTATATCCATGCAGAAGGTTATCCGGCAGCAGAAATGAAGCACGGTCCTATCGCACTTATCGATGAGCAAATGCCAGTAGTTGTAATTGCTACCAAAAAAGGGCATTATGAGAAGGTGGTAAGTAATATTCAGGAGATCAAATCTAGAAAGGGAAAGATCATTGCTATTGTAACTGAAGGTGATGAAGAGGTAAGAGAACTAGCAGATCACGTGATCGAAGTTCCGGAAACTATGGAATCTTTAACTCCTTTGCTAACTACGATACCTCTGCAATTGTTGTCTTATCATATTGCTGTAATGTTAGGTAAGAATGTAGATCAGCCTAGGAACCTGGCAAAATCGGTTACCGTAGAGTAGCATTTACATAAAATCATCAATAAAAACCCTTCCGGAATTATTCGGAAGGGTTTTTTAATTCTCTGCAATGGATGCTTTTAAATCAGGTTTTTAGCTGTTTTAGGAAACATTTAAAACTTCTCAAAATTTCAATATGTTTTTTGCCAGAAAAATTTATCTTTGCAGCCTGAAAATGACCTGTTTCTTTTTTATGGTTTTTGAAATCAGCGAAATAGGTTTTTGAATTTTACTATTAAAAATTAAAGAATTAGATAAATGTCTAAAGTCACAGGTAAAGTTGCCCAGATTATTGGTCCTGTAGTTGACGTTGTGTTCGACTCAGAAAACGCTGAACTGCCAAAGATCTACGATTCTTTGGAAATCACCAGAAAAGATGGATCTATTTTAGTTCTTGAGGTGCAGTCGCACATTGGTGAAGATACCGTAAGAACGATCTCAATGGATTCTACTGACGGTCTTAGCCGTGGAGTTGAAGTCTTGGCTACCGGAAATCCTATTCAAATGCCGGTTGGTAAGGATATCTACGGAAGATTGTTCAATGTAGTTGGAGATGCGATTGATGGATTAGGAAACCTTCCTAAAGAAGGAAAAGATGGACTTCCAATTCACCGTGAAGCACCTAAATTTGAGGATTTATCTGTGTCTACTGAAGTACTTTTTACAGGTATTAAGGTAATCGACCTTATCGAACCTTATGCAAAAGGTGGTAAGATTGGACTTTTTGGAGGTGCAGGAGTTGGTAAAACAGTACTTATCCAGGAATTGATTAACAACATCGCCAAAGGTCACGGTGGACTTTCTGTATTTGCAGGAGTTGGTGAGCGTACTCGTGAAGGGAACGACCTTCTAAGAGAGATGTTAGAATCTGGAATTATTAAATACGGTGACGATTTCACACATTCTATGGAAGAAGGTGGTTGGGATCTTCAGAAAGTTGATAAATCGGTTATGAAGGAGTCTAAAGCTACCTTCGTATTCGGACAGATGAACGAACCTCCAGGAGCTCGTGCTCGTGTGGCTCTTTCTGGTCTTACAATTGCGGAATATTTCCGTGATGGAGCTGGAGAAGGGCAAGGGAAAGACGTTCTTTTCTTCGTAGATAACATTTTCCGTTTTACTCAGGCAGGTTCAGAGGTGTCAGCACTTCTTGGGCGTATGCCATCTGCGGTAGGATATCAGCCAACGCTTGCAACCGAGATGGGTGCGATGCAGGAGCGTATTACTTCTACTAAAAATGGATCTATTACATCTGTACAGGCGGTTTACGTACCTGCAGATGACCTTACAGACCCGGCGCCGGCGACAACTTTCGCCCACCTGGATGCAACAACCGTACTTTCTCGTAAGATTGCTGAGCTAGGTATTTATCCTGCAGTGGATCCTCTTGATTCAACTTCAAGAATTCTTACTCCAGATGTCCTAGGTAATGAGCATTACGACTGTGCGCAAAGAGTAAAAGAATTATTACAGAGATATAAAGAACTTCAGGATATTATTGCCATCCTTGGTATGGAAGAACTTTCTGAAGAAGATAAACTTGCGGTATCACGTGCAAGACGTGTTCAGCGTTTCCTTTCTCAGCCATTCCACGTAGCAGAGCAGTTTACTGGTCTTAAAGGAGTGCTTGTAGATATCAAGGAAACTATCAAAGGTTTCAATATGATCATGGACGGTGAATTAGATCACCTTCCAGAAGCTGCTTTCAACCTTAAAGGTACTATTGAAGAAGCGATCGAAGCCGGTGAGAAAATGCTTGCTGAAAACTAAAATAAGTTAGATGTATTTAGAAATTGTAACTCCAGAAGCTATAGTATTCAGAGCGCAGGTAGATGCGGTTAAAGTTCCGGGTCATGATGGTGAATTTCAAATGTTGAATAATCACGCACCCATCGTTTCTACTTTATCTGAAGGTGAGGTTAAGATAAACCTAACTGCCGGTAGCGAGAATGAAATAAAGAGAAAGGACCAGTCTGGTTTTAGAACTGAAACTTCAGAAGCTAACGTTCTATATTACACTATTAAAGGAGGAGTTCTTGAAATGAAGGATAATAAGGCTATTGTTTTAGCTGATTAACTTTCAGAACATATATTACTTAAAAAGGCCTTTCAAACGAAAGGCCTTTTTTATTTGGTTTATATTATTCTATTTTGCTTCGAGCCAGTTCTTGCGATTTTCTATGGCTTCTGCAGAAGCGTTTTCATCAATGTTAATGGTGTAGGTTGGATCCTTTTCCAGTTTGACATTAACCGTTCTTTCTTCACCAAATCTTTTAAATTTTACTTTCACCGATTCTTCTGTGAAATCTTTAATCGTACTATTGAAATCTTCAGTTTTGCTTACAGCTTTGTTATTAAGACTTAAGATCACATCTCCTGAAGCTAATCCTGCCTGGTATGCCGGGCTTTCTTTAAAAGTATTGCGGTAGATCTTTAGACCTTCTTCTGTTTCCGTTAGGTCTGCTCCAAAATGATTGTCATCTGTCCTGGTTATTTTAATTCCAAAATTCTTGAATAGATCTTCGTAATCTGGCATCTCACTTTGATAGATATGGTTTTTGAAAAACCCTGAAGCAAAATCCTCTCCTGCATATTCCCTCAATGTAGTTTCAATACCTTCAATTTCATAGGCAACCTCAGATTTCCCATATTTTTCCCACATCAATTTCATAAAATCGTCGAGGTTCAGATCTTCCTGTCTTAAAGATAGATCGAGGGCAAGACCAAGAATACTACCGTATGAATAATAGGAAATAAAAGTATTCTCTCTGTTAGTTGGGTCTACAGATGTCGCAGCATCAACGAATGGGGCCTGGTAGCTCATCTCTATTGGATTAAAATATTCTAGAGCGGGAGAATTCCATACATAATTAAAAGTGCCTGCAAGACCCTCAATATATTCCTTTGGCGTTCTTACGTTTGCCCGGCATAACATCAAGCCTGTATAATAACTGGTGAAACCTTCGGCAAACCAGAGAGAACCCGTCATATTTGCTTTAGAAAAGTCGAAAGGTTCAAGTTCATCTGGTCGTATCCTCTCTACATTCCATGCGTGGAAAAATTCATGGGCAACCGTACCAATATTGCCTTTCATTCCGCCTTCCGACAAACTTTCTTTATCTGTGAGAATAGTGCTGTTTCTATGTTCCATTCCGTCACCTGAAACATTCGGCATATAGCAAGCCAGGAAGGTGTATTTGTCAAAATCAAATTCCGGGAGTTCTCCAAAAACAGCTTCTTCCTGTTCTACAATTCTTTTTACCTGGTCAAAATATTCAGCAAATTCATCTTCAGATCCTTTGTGGTGTAGGGCAAATTGAATCTTTTGTCCGCCCAATTCAAATTCTTTCAGGTCAAAATCGCTAATCTCAGTTGGGCTATCCATAAAATAATAAAGATCTGGAGCAGAGTAGGTAGTTCCTGATTCCAGTTTTAGCTGCGTCGCAACTTTCCAATCGAGGTCCTTTCTAGTGGCAAAGTGAACTTTTACAGGTCGGTGCTGCAATTCTTCTGCATACATAAAGGTTGCCGGAATATTCAGGTGAGCATGCGTCTCATCGATCTGTGAGTATGTTCCATCACCGCGATTTGCAAAGAGAGTATATTCAATATTCACCGTTCCGTCATGATCGCTTACATCCCAGGAATAGGGGTCTTTTCGTTTTACTTCGATTTTCTCTCCTTTACTATTGGTTGCCTTAAAATCGTAAACATTTTTCACGAATTCATGAAGTGCATATCTTCCCGGCGAAGTTCTGCTCATTTTAATGTTAAGAGTATTTGTCTTCACTTTAGGAAAACTAATAAGCACTTTGGCTTCGTGGTGAACTGCATTTTCAAAAGAAATATGGTATGAGTTGGTCTGGGCATTCGTTATAAAACCTAGAAAAAGTAGTGCGTAAAATAATTTATTCATGGTCTGATTTTGAGATTGGCTCTAAAGTAAAAATTTTATCTGACTGATTAGGATAATAGCCTTCTAAGGTTTGTATTGAAGAATGTCCCCCGGCTGGCAATCCAGTGCTTTACAAATAGCTTCCAGGGTCGAAAAACGCACCGCTTTTGCCTTTCCAGTTTTTAGAATGGAAAGATTGGCCGTGGTTATGCCAATCATCTCGGCAAGCTCGTTGCTTTTGATGTTCCGTTCTTCCAGTATTTTTTCCAGGGTAACTATAATGGGCATAAACTTAAATAGTTAGTTGGTTTTCCTGCGTTATATTATTTCCTTCCGTAAAAATCTCCGATAGAATAAAAGAAAATATGGCAAAGAATAGAGGGCTAAAGTATATCGAAATGGAGGCTCTTGAAAAGTCCCCGATTTTCCAGTAGTTAAAAATTGATAAAAAGAATATGAATAAACAATATTTCCCGATTTTTTTAAAGGCAATTATATTCGTTTGGTGGAATGTTCTTAATTCTTTTACAGACTTAATGACTTTACCAAATTGATGGATTATTAAATAGGCTGTTATGAAGACTAGCATAAATTTAAGGTAATTGAAATAGAGCGATCCGTTTTTCCAGTTAGCAAGACTCTTTCCTTCTGGTTTAAATCCTTTCAATTTAACATGGGTGTCCTTATGATAGTTGATAAAAGATGTATTTCGCCCTAGGCTTAAATCCAGGTTTCCACCTGAGTTTGAGCTTAATGTTAGTTTGTCCTGCTGGAATTCGAGATCCCAGTTTTCATAGGAACTTCTGTTAAACTGGATGTGAATTAAAAAAAATGTAATCAACATTAAACCTATTGCAATAAGAGTTTTTAATAAATAGCATACTGAGTTGGCAATATTGAGTAGTAAATTTTTGTTCATTTTTAAGAGGTTATCGTTTTTCGATAACAAACATATTCAAATTATCGATAATCGATAATAAAAATTGATTTTTATTTCTTTTAATTTTCTGGCATTTTCAACTATTTAAGAAAACTTATGGTTTTTAAAATTGTTTGCGTTGGAATATTTCGGAATTATTAAATACCCGTGGCTATAAACCACTAAGTCCTATCACAGGAAGAATTCTTCAATAATAACTGTTATATTTGCGGGAAACAGATTTTAATAAGTATGCTTACCGCAATTCTTACAGGCTTTTTATTCTCTATTTTCCTCGTTTTTGCGGGGAGATTTTTTAAAGGTAAGCTATCAATTCTATCGTCTCTTATCCCTTTAGGGTTATTTCTGTATTTCTTACAGTTTATCCCGGCTATTTCTGCTGGTGAGGTTTTTTTGAAATCCTATGAATGGATACCATCTTTTAATGTAGATCTGGGCTTCAAACTGGACGGTTTATCATTATTGTTTTCTTTAATGATTACCGGAATTGGATTTCTGGTCTTTGCTTATACTTCTTCCTATCTAAAAGGGCATGAGTATCTGGACAGATTCTATGGCTACCTGGCATCTTTTATGGGTGCAATGCTTGGACTGGTGTTGTCAGATAATATGATCACCCTTTTCGTATTTTGGGAGTTAACGAGTATCACCTCCTTCTTTCTAATTGGATTTAATAATACAAATCCAGCCTCTAGAAAATCTGCTCTCACGGCATTAGGGATCACGGGTATAGGTGGTTTATTCCTTCTGGCTGGTGCACTTCTGCTTAATAATATGACCGGTACCTATAGCATCTCAGAAATGCTAACCATGAGCGAAGCTATCAGGGCAAATGAATTCTATTTCCTGGCGGTATTGTTTATTTTTGGTGCAGCCTTTACGAAATCGGCACAATTTCCATTTCATTTCTGGTTACCTGGTGCTATGAAAGCACCCACACCGGTATCAACTTATCTGCACTCGGCGACGATGGTAAAAGCAGGGGTTTATTTATTAATGCGATTTACACCTGTATTGGGAGGTGAAAATATCTGGAATACAACTTTAATCGTAGTTGGTGGAGTTACAATGCTTTACTCGGCTGTGCATACAATCTTTAGAACAGATCTTAAAGGGATCCTGGCCTATTCAACAATTTCAGCTCTGGGAATTTTAGTGTTCTTAACTGGATTGGGAACACAGGAGGCATTTTTAGCTGCAGCTGTTTTTATCATAGTTCATGCATTATACAAGGCTACTTTATTCCTGGTTACCGGAATAGTAGATCATCAAACTCACACCCGGGACGTTACTCGTCTTTCCGGGCTTAATAAGATTATGTTGCCTGTAGGTATTGCAGGTATTCTGGCAGCTATCTCAAGTGCTGGTATACCTCCAACCATAGGATTCGTAGGGAAGGAGCTCACCTATGAGTCAGCTTTACATTCTGAATCGCTCGTAATAATACTTGTTATAGCAATTGTTCTGACTAAGATCTTCCTGCTTTACGCAGGTTTTGTGGCGGGAATAAAACCATTTACAGGGAAATTACCTGAAGAACATAAGGACACTAAAAAACCGGATTTTATACTTTGGGTGCCACCATTATTATTAGCCGTCTTAGGAGTTGTATTTGGAGTTGCGCCTTTTATTATTGAATCGGCACTGATTAAACCTGTTGTGGAGTCAATGGGAGCCGATGCTTCTGAAATACACCTGGCCCTGTGGCATGGTTTTAATTTGGTGTTTATTCTAAGTTTAATTACCATAGGCGTTGGTACCGCATTATATTTTATTATAAAACCTTCGAAAAAGCTGGAAGAAGGCATTGCCAGACTGGATTTTATTGCTCCTGAAAATATTCTCGAAAGGTTCAATAAGTTGTTTGTTATTATTTCTAATTTCTGGACCAACTTTTTCCAGAACGGATACCTTCGAAATTATATTTCTATAATTATTCTGTTCCTTGTGGTTTTGGTAGGATATATCATGATTGGAAATTCAAGTTATGCGATCAATTATAATTCTCTTTCCAAGATCACGGTTTACGAAATAACAACTACGTTCATTCTTATAGCGGGAATCTTTTATACGGTATTTACTCAATCCAGGCTTGCTGCGGTAGTAGCAATGGGAGTCGTAGGGCTTTCCATCTGTTTGATATTTGTATTTTACAGTGCGCCAGATTTAGCGATGACACAGTTTTCAATTGACACCCTTACGGTGATACTATTTGTGCTCGTGTTATATAAACTTCCAAAATATTTAAAACTTTCAGATTATAAGACCAGGTTAAGAGATGGTATTCTTTCATCGATTTTTGGTCTGATAATAACTGTTCTTGCTTTGGAAGTGCTTTCTGAACCTGTAAGTAAAGAGGTAGGTGATTTTTATGCGGCTAATTCCTATGTAGAAGCACACGGAAAGAATGTTGTGAATGTGATCCTGGTAGACTTTAGAGGTGCTGATACACTTATAGAAATTTCCGTATTATCTATTGCTGCAGTTGGGGTATTTGGACTGATGAAATTAAGGTTGAAGATGAAAGATAGATTACGTTATGCAGATAGAAGCCTGAATGTTGATAATGACAAAAAGAAAAAATGAGCATGCGGACTACAATAATCTTAAAAACAGCTTCTAATTACCTTTTACCGGTATTGTTGGTGTTTTCTATTTTTATTCTGCTTCGGGGCCATTATTTACCGGGAGGAGGATTCGTAGGTGGTTTAATTGCTTCGATTGCCTTTATTCTACATTCTTTTGCGAATGGGTTGAATAAAACCAAGGAGCTCTTAATTATGCATCCAGGCTTTTTATTACCTATAGGTTTGGCTATTGCTTTTCTAAGTGGATTTGCACCGGTGGTTTTGTATGACCTGCCATTTATGACAGGATTGTGGTCTCACGATCCCGTGGCAATTCTGGGTACAGTAGGATCAGCTTTATTTTTTGATATAGGAGTTTATTTAGTGGTTAATGGAGTGACCTTAACTATAATTTTCACAATTTCAGAATCGGCCTGATATGGAGATCCTTTTAGCATTAATGGTGGGAATTTTATACGGAACAGGTATCTATATGATGCTTCGAAGAAGTATGGTTAAACTTATTCTTGGGATCATATTGTTAGGTAATGGTGCAAACCTTCTAATTTTCCTTTTAGGAAGAATTACAAAAGGTGCTCCGCCAATTATTGATGGAAGCGCCAAGGTATTTGCAGAAGCATATGCCGATCCTGTGCCCCAGGCATTAATACTCACAGCAATCGTAATTAGTTTTGGTCTTCAGTCTTTTGCTATCGTACTTGTAAAAAGAGCACATACCGTGGTAAGAACTGATGATCTGGATGAAATGAACGCAACCGACGAAGATTCATGAATGAACAACTAATATTATATCCTCTCTTCCTTCAGATGGCAATTAGCATCATACTGATGTTCGGTTGGTCCAGTATAAAATTTCAGAAGGTATTTAGCATTTTTGGAAGTGTGCTGAGCTTAGGTGTGGCTATTTGGTTATTTAGCGAAATCTGGAATAATGGAACTCAAACCATCCAGGCAGGGAATTGGGAAGCGCCTTTCGGGATCACCTTCGTGGCAGATATGTTGTCTGTTACCCTGGTGCTGCTAACGGCTAT
>CBDTXN010000030.1:0-17834 GCA_965364455.1 uncultured Flavobacteriaceae bacterium | reverse complement strand
ACCGATGAGTTCTGAAATAGGCTGAGGGGTATAATTAAGGTATGTTTCTGCCAGGACATCCATGTTGTGACGCATATCTGGATTTATAAGATAATGTGCGATCATGGTATCGAAAAGTGGTCCTTTTACCTTGACATTGTATTTATCGAGAACCTCAATGTCATATTTAAGGTTTTGCCCGATCTTTTCAATAGTTTCGCTTTCAAAGAATTCTCTTAGTTCTTCGATAAGTTTTTGCGCTTCCTCTTTTTCTTCAGGGAACGGCAAGTAGAAACCTTTTCCGGCTTCCCATGAAAATGCTATTCCTACCAGTTCAGCTTCTAGTGTATTTAAGCTTGTAGTTTCAGTATCGAAACAAACACTTTTCTGTTTTAAAAGTCTTTCAATAAAGATCTTCCGCGCCATATCAGTACTTAGAGACTGATAGAAATGAGGTGTATCTGAAAGATTTGTTCTGGAAGAAGTTCTTTCGATCTCTTCTCCGTCACCTCCAAATAATGAAAATTGACCTGCTCCGGCAGTTGCCTGGGCATTCTTTTTAGCAGAAGGGGAATTTGTTACCTGGGTTTGCTGCGCTTCTTCTTCACCGCTGAATAATTTTATGAATTGATCCTTCAGTCGTCTGAATTCAAGTTCTTCAAATATTTCCTGCACTTTCTCACCATCAGGCATCGATAGTTCATAATCTTCAGCATGAAATTTTACATCACAGTCTATAAAGATGGTAGCCAGTTTTTTAGAAAGCCTTCCCAATTCGGCATTTTCAATGACTTTCTCCTTCATTTTTCCCTTAAGCTTATCTGTATTTTCCAGTAAGCCTTCCATGCTTCCAAATTCCTTGATGAATTTTTTGGCTGTTTTTTCACCTACTCCTGGTAAACCTGGAATATTATCTGCGGCGTCACCCATCATTCCAAGGAAGTCGATCACCTGTTCCGGTCTTTCTACTTCAAATTTTTTCTGAACTTCTGGAATTCCCCAAATTTCTATACCGTTACCCATTCTTGCGGGACGGTACATAAAAATATTTTCAGAAACCAGCTGGGCAAAATCCTTATCTGGAGTTACCATGTAAACTTTATAATTCTCCTTTTCGGCTTGTTTGGCCAGGGTTCCTATGATATCGTCGGCTTCCATTCCTTCCTGAACCACAACCGGGATATGCATGGCTCTTAAAATGTCCTGGATGATCGGGATCGCCTCACGAATAGGCTCCGGGGTTTCATCCCGGTGAGCTTTATATTCCTCATACATTTCGGTCCTGGCCTCACTGCCACCTTTATCGAAGCATACTGCTAAATGATCTGGTTTCTCTCTTCTAATTACATCGAAAAGTGAATTGGTGAAGCCCATGATCGCAGAAGTATTGAATCCTTTGGAATTGATCCTCGGGTTCTTGATAAATGCGTAATATCCGCGGAAAATTAAAGCGTATGCGTCTAGTAAAAAAAGGCGTTTCTGATCGGCCATTGGAATTATTTAAATATAAAATTGAGAATATTTCAAAACTACAAAGATAAAGTCAGTCTTCCTTATGAATAAGCTCAATTTAGAAATTTTGTTGTCACATTGAGCGCAGTCGAAATGGGATAATTTGACTGGTCTGTGAAAGGATTCAAATACGGGGTTAGGCTTCGATTTCGCTCAGGCTGACCTTCTGATTTTAGACTATTTTCAGATCAATCAATCCTCTAAATAAGATTCACTTAAATTGTTCGTGCTCTCCCCTTTATAGAACTTTGCATAACTAAATCCTTTGTGTATACAGTAAGATCCTATTTCACCCTGTTTGTTCATAGCTACATAAGCTATCTGGAAGTCTTTATAATTTTTTGCTTTCTTAACTGTTCTCATCACTGCTTCCCTGCATGCTTCCTGTGGAGATTTTCCCTGTCGCATTAACTCTACAATTAGGAAGCTACCTACACTTTTCATTATAGCTTCACCCATACCCGTACCTACGGCGCCGCCGACTTCATTATCCAGAAACAAGCCTGCGCCAATTATAGGCGAATCTCCCACCCGGCCGTTTATTTTAAAGGAAAGTCCAGAAGTGGTGCAGGCCCCGGCAATATCACCATTATCATCCATGCAAAGCATACCGATAGTATCGTGATTTTCTATATTGATGATAGGCTTGTATTCCTTGTGCTCCAGCCATTCTTTCCAGGCTTTTTCTGAATCTTCCGTCAAAAGATTCTTCTTTTTAAAGCCCTGCTGAATCGCGAATTGTAAAGCTCCTTCACCGGCCAGCATCACATGCGGAGTCTTTTCCATGACTTTCCTGGCAACAGAAACCGGGTGCTCGATCTCTTTCAAATAAACCACAGATCCTGCATTTCCATCTGGCGACATGATGCAAGCGTCCAGAGTCACATTTCCATCCCTGTCTGGAGCACCACCATTTCCAACTGTGGTGTTCTTTAGATTAGCTTCCTCAACCATGACGCCTTTTTCAACGGCATCTAAGGCAGAAGCGCCTTCTTCTAACATGCTACCGGCCATTTTCGTAGCATTCTGAAAGTTCCAGGTCGCAACCGCCACCGGGTATTTTTGGGTCATATTCAAATTGTTTAATATGGGTTTAGAGAATAATGAAGGCGCAGTGCTTAGGGCGGCACCTGTTATCCCTGTATTCTTTATAAAATTTCTTCGTTTCATGAGAGCTGGTTTTTAGCCTGAAATTTCACTTGTTGTAAATGTATTAAAACAGTTTTTAAACCTGAATATTTTAAAGTCACACTTTATGTAATGATTATTATAGTGTAGATTTGAGCCGAAAAAATATCTGGAAGGTTTAAGTCATACTTTTTAAATCAAAAATTAATGTTAATTCGAGTCGCCAGAAGTTTAAATTCACGTTTTGTAATTTAAAATATATGTTCGCCTCAGAAACCTGGTCTCTTTACGTAACCATCCTTTTAGTTGTATATGCCTTGATCATTCTTTTCTTTGTGATCAGGGGGAATTTGAAGACTAAGAATATAGACGATTTTGCCATTGGGAGTAGTGGTTTTCCAGCCTGGGCAGTTGGTTTGTCGTGAGCGGCGTCCATGACCAGTGCGGCCACTTTTATAATCAATCCTGGATTTATAGCTCTGTATGGATTCTCCGGAATTATTTCATTTGGGATCGTAATGCCAATTGCCATTTTTGCCTCCCTAATATTTTTTACCAAATCATTCCAGAAATATGGATCTACTGTCAAGGCGCTAACCATGGCGCAGTGGATTGGAAAACGATATGACTCAAAAGGCCTTACCATCTTCTTCGCGATATTATCATTATTATTGATCACCTTCATAGTGCTTATTTGCGTTGGTTTAACCCAGATAATTTCAAAATCCCTGAACCTGGAGCCTTTCTATGTCTTGATGGGACTTATCACTTTTGTGTTTGGATATACAATGTTTGGCGGGGCTAATTCAATGGTTTATACCAATACTGTGCAGGCAATAATAATGTTCGTGGTTGCTGTCATTCTTTTAATGTCTGGATCTGAATATTTCACAAATGGTTTTGACGGTTTTGTAAATCTCCTGAATGAAATAGATCCTAACCTTACTAAATCAACTAATTCTGAGAGTTTCCTGTTTCGGGATTATTTTGAAATAATAGTCTGTCAGATCATTATTGGGATCGCCATTGTTTGTCAGCCACATATAATAACCAAAACGCTTTTCCTTAGAAGTGAAAAAGCCATTAATGAATATCTCACCGTGGCTATTATCTGCATGAGTATTTTCTTTCTGGTAGTGGTTGTTGGTTTATATGCCAGGATCACCTTTCCAGATCTAACTCTAGACGGTACGGCTTTAAAAATGGATGAACTGGTCTCTGCCTACGTAGTAAAGACCTTCAGTGCCGGGATAGGCGTTATCATAGTGGCCGGACTTATTTCTGCTGGATTATCTACCCTGGAGGCCTTGATCCAGTCTTTATCTACTACTATAACCACAGATCTTATTGCTCCATTTAGTAAAAAGGAAAATTTTAACCAGGTAGGCTTAAATAAGATCGTGATCATTCTGCTTGCTATAGTAAGTTTCTTTTTAAGTTATGACCAGATCATTAATCCAAATGTAAGCGTGGCGATATTTGCCCAAAATGGGGTATATGCCTATTTTGCAGCGGCTTTCGTCCCTGTGTTATTTGGGATCTATTTTAAGAAAGTAAGTAAGAATGCGGTATTTATCGCCAGTTTTTCAGCAGTGGCTATTCACTTTATAATTTATTACGGAAGAATTACTCCATATATGCAGGAGCCGGTGAATAATCCGGGAGTTTCCGCAGCGATCGCCGTTGTTGCATCTTTCATAATAGGTAATTCTCTATATTTATTTAGCAGGAAAAAAGCATGAATTATTTCGATTGGATAGGAAAATGGTCGGTTTACACGCCAGATAAAAAGGCAGTAACATCTGCAGATACCGGTAATTCTTATACGTACCGGGAGCTGAATGAGCGTTCCATACAATTGGAAAAATATCTCAAGGTAGCATATGGAATCGAAAAAGGCGATCGCATTGCGATTTTAGCTGCCCATTCGCCTGAATATCTACTTCTTTTTATAGCTGCCCAGAGAATGGGCGCTATACTTGTTCCACTAAATTATCGCTCATCTATTTCTGAATTGGAGTATTGTTTAAATGATGTTGAGCCAGCTTTAGTTGTATTTGAAGAGAATTATAAGGAGAAAGTTGAAAACCTGAATAGTGAAGTTTTCTTAAATGGAATTCCAATGCAGGAACTTCTTACTGAATCACTAAAAATGGAACTCAAGGCTGAGTTGGCCGAAATTGATCCCGATCAACCTGTATTTATATTTTATACATCTGGAACAACAGGAAAACCTAAAGGGGTGCTTTATACAAACCGAATGCTATTCTGGAATAGTCTGAACACTTCCGTTCAGCTGGAAATAACTTCGGCAGATTTTACTTTGAATGCTCTTCCTCCTTATCATACTTCTGGCTGGAATGTCTTATTACTTCCAATGCTTCATAGAGGTGCACGAGTAGACTTTCTTAAAGCGTTTAAGTCTAAAAAAGTACTAAATTATATTCAGAATAATTCCATTAGCCTGTTTCTGGCAATCCCTACGATGCTTAAGATGATGGCAAAAAATCCGACTTTTAAAGAATTTAAGGCTCCAGAATTAAAATATATAATTGTTGGTGGTGAGGATCTTTCGATCTCTTTAATAGATGAATGGGCAGAAAAAGGTGTTCTTTTAAGACAGGGTTACGGACTAACGGAAGCCGGGCCTTGCATAACCTCACTACATCATCATGATGCTTTATGGAAAAAAGGTTCCATTGGGAAACCTAATTTCTATGTGGAATTCAAAATTATTGATGAAGAAGGACAGGAAGTTAAAGCTGACGAAAAAGGAGAATTGTGTCTAAAAGGAAGTATTGTTACTCCCGGATACTGGAATAATACGGTCTATACTCTCGAAAAGATTAAAGATGGTTGGTTTCACACCGGCGATATGGTTAAAATGGATCCTGAAGGATTTATGTACATGCTTGGCCGAAAGAATCAATTGTTTATTTCTGGAGGAGAGAATATCTATCCACTGGAAATTGAAAATGTCCTTTTAAAGGATCACCTGGTAAAAGAAGCAGCGGTTCTAGGGGTGGAAGATGAGAATTGGGGGGAAGTTGGTGTAGCATTTATTTCAGGGAATCAAAGTGATCTATCTGAAGAAGAAATTATTAAGAATATCAGGCCTTACCTGGCTTCATATAAAATCCCCCGGCATTTTATTTTCCTTGATTCCTTACCAAAATCGGGAATTGGTAAAATTGACCGGAAGAAACTAAAACAAATGTTTAAGCTTACTCAAAATGAAAAAAAGAATATTGGTTAGCCTTTTATGTATGGTGCTAACTTCCTTGACAGCACAAGAAAAAATCAGTGAAAAAATAACCTACGATCTGCCTGTGAAAAGTATCAAGATAAATTCGGAAACTATCGCCTACGCTGATGAAGGCAAAGGTGATAAAGCACTCTTATTTGTACATGGACTTTCCAGTAACCTGGATTCATGGAAGAAAAATATTGGTGGTTTAAAAGCAAATTATCGTTCTGTGGCAATTGATCTGCCGGGTTATGGTAAATCTTCCAGAAGCAAGACCGATTATAGCCTTTCGGAATATGCAGAAATTTTGAAAACTCTCATTGAAAAGCTGGAATTAAAAAATGTCACTTTGGTTGGGCATTCTATGGGAGGGCAAATCGCCATGCATTCTGTGCTAAAATATCCTGAAGCATATAAAAGTCTTATTTTAATTGCCCCGGCTGGAATTGAAACTTTTACCGACCAGGAAGCAACGATCATGAAAGCTTCTTATACCCCGGCAATGGTTATAAATACGTCAGACGATCAGATCCTGACGAATTATAAACTGAATTTCTATTCTTTTCCCGACGACGCTCAAATGATGGTAGAAGACAGGATCGCCATGAAATCTGCGGAAGATTTTCCAGATTATGCTGCAACCGTAGTAAATAATATCCACGCTATGCTGGAAGAACCCGTGATCGAAGAGATCGGTAATATTGAAATTCCGGTTTTAATGATCTTCGGAAAGAACGATATGCTTATTCCAAACAAATATTTCCATCCTTCAGAAAGTATTGATGGGCTTATTAAAACTTCAAAAGAGAAATTCAAAGATATCGAGGTAAGGACGATAAATGAAGCGGGACATTTTGTTAATTTCGAACAGGCTGAAAAAGTCAATGATGAGATCAGGAATTTTATGAATTAATGAAATCCAAACTTAAAATATTTACAGATTTTGCTGAAGGGGTCCTGCCTCATGAGGCCGCTTTTCTTCAAAAGGAAAACAGGATACGTGATGATGAAAAGGAGGAGATCCTTAATAAAGTATGCAGGAATGCTGAAAGATTTTTTTCTTCCGAAGCATTTGACGAAGATATCGATATGCGTAAGGATGCCTACATCAAAAAGTGGGTCACTAAAAAGCTCAAGAGGGCAGATGTGGATGCACACCTGGAATATTTAAGTTATATAGAAAAGCAGATCCTTACCGATACCATAACCTCGCCAGAGGAAAAGGAGCTGCAGGAGTTTATTCATTTTTACGATAATACTTCCTTCTATTTCCAGAAGTTCTATGAGCTGGTAAGGGAATACCAGGATTATTTGCTGGTAAGGTTCAGGTATCAGGATTGTGAGATAACCGAGGCTTTCTTAAAAAAGAACCAGAAATATTACCAGAAGTCTATGGAAGTCAAAGACGAGATCTTCCATGCCACGAAAGACCTTACGCGCCAATATACCTCTCAAAAGATAAACACCAAGCACTGGGAGTCCATGCTTCTGGATTTTGTTCATGATGATGAAATGGACGGCCGCAATAAATACCATGCTTTTATCAGGCTGGTTTTTCTTTATTTCAACTACAAGGAATATGAGAAGGCACGGGAACTTTTCGATTATATAGATGCATGTTTTAAAGACGGACTCATGTATTCCCGAAGGGTCCTTTTCAACTATTATGCAAACCGGGTTATCCTGCATTCTAATCTTAAGGATCTTGACCAGGCTGAATACTATGCGCATTTATCGGTAAAACAGAATAATAGTGATAAGTTGTTCTATTTGAACAACCTTGTGGCTATACTTCTGAAAAAAGATAAGGACAAAGAGGCTCTGGATCTTCTAACCGAAAATTACCAGCTGTTTAAAAATTCCTTTAACCATCATCAAAAACTTGGTTTTGCCACGCATTATGTGCGGACACTGGTGAGGAATAAGCGTATTGGGATTGCCGAAACTTTTGCGAGAAACTTCCTTTATGAGAATCGTAAGCATGTATTTGAACATAGATGGAGCAGGTTCTTTTCAAACTATTTAATGTTATTAACTACTGCTGAAAAACCAGCTGAGGTTATTGGGGTAACCAAAAAATACAACTTGCTGGAAAGAGAGGCTGATGAATTAAAGGGAAGGGAAAACCTTCTTCCAAAGATTCACTGGTATTATTATCTGGCAAATTATCTTAACGGGCAGGATTCCGAAGATAAATTATTCAAAAATCTGGTAAGTAGTATTGATGCCTTAAGCCTTAACTCAGAAGGGATTCATGCCCTTAATGATTTTATAGACAGGCTTTCTTTTACCCTCCCAAGATTCTTTTCAAAACTAAAGTCGCACTTTAGTGAAAAGCCTTTGATTTACTAGGGTTTTACAACCTTAAGAAAGCAAAATCCACTTCATAATTTATTGGTCATACTTCACAATCTTGGAATGGGGTCGAGTTTGGTGTGACCTCTTGTTAATTTCGTCTTAAAATAATCAAAAACTATCTTTTATGAAGATCAAACTTTTCACCATTATGAGCTTGCTGTTTGGAGTGTTCGCTTATGCTCAGACGGGAAGTATCAGCGGTACAGTCACCGACGCCGCTACCGGGGAACCTTTAATGGGGACCAATATTGTAGTAAGAGGAACAAATACCGGAGCTACAACTAATGAAAATGGATATTACAGCTTAAACCTGGAGCCTGAAGATTATACTATAGATGTATTTTTTATTGGCTACGAAACCATCACCAGGGATATAACTATAGCAGCAGGAGAACAAATGCAGATGGATTTTAGCCTAAATGCTTCTGCATCTGTAATGGATGAAGTTGTTGTTTCTGCTAACAGAAGGCCTCAAAAAATAACTAAAGCACCAGCTACGGTAAATGTAATTACCGCTCAGCAGATCGAAGATTTTCCTGGTCCAAATCCAGGTGAACTGGCAGCAAGACAAAAAGGGGTTGATTTTGTGCGTACCGGAGTTCAGGGAACGGGAATCAACATTCGTGGATTTAACTCAGCATTCAACTCGAAGAACCTTCAGGTAGAAGACGGAAGAATCTCATCCCTTATCGCCACAGGTCTTCCTTTAGGATCTTTTACGACCATTACAAAAGAAGATATTGAAAGAGTAGAGATCATTCTTGGTCCTAATGCCGCTCTTTACGGGCCAAACGCTCATAACGGACTTGTAAATACGCTTACTAAAGATCCACGAACTTCAGAGGGATTAGATCTTGTAGTTGGCGCAGGAAACCAGAAACAGTTTACTGCTCGTGGGCGTTATGCAATGGAAGTAAGCGATAAATTCGCATTTAAGGTTTGGGGAGAGAGAACTCAGGGTGAAGAATTCGATTATGTAGATTCTGTATACGTTGGCGAGACTGCTTATAACGAACTGGATCTAGATAGGGATTTTTCTACTACTAAGTATGGAGCAGCTACTTATTTTAGTTTTAACGAGACCAATGATCTTATCGCTTCTTACGGTCATAGTAATAACTCGAATCTTGGGGTTACCAACGCAGGTAGAAACCAGATCAAGGATTGGTCTATAGATTATCTTCAGTTAAAGTATGTGTCTCCTCATTTCTACGGAAACCTGTACCATACATGGAGTAAAACAGAGGAAACCTATGCTATAAACCAGCGTACTCAAAATTATGTCTCTTTCATTAATAACGGATTTACCGATGAAGAAGCGAGAGAAAGATCTTTTACAGAACAGTGGTTCCCAATAGATGGATTTCCTGATGGGGGAATTAGCCTTCCAAGAGGATCTGTTTTTAAAGATGCCTCTACGAGACTTAATGCAGAAGCACAATACAACAATAATTTCGGAAACTTAACCTATGTAATTGGAGCGCAATATCAGCAGGATAATGCAGATTCTAAAGGTACTTACCTTCTTGACGAAGGAGGTATCAAGATAGACCAGGTTGGAGTGTATGGTCAGTTAGAGTACACTTTTGAAAATGCCGGGGTTGATCTTCTTTTTGTAGGAAGATATGATGATCATGAGCTGTATGGAGGAAACTTTATTCCGAAAGCAGCCATTGTAAAGAACTTCGATTTTGGTAGTTTCAGACTTACTTATGGAAAAGGGATCGCCGCGCCATCTATTCTTAACCTAAGTGGTAATCTTTTTGGAGGCCTTGTACTTGGGAATGGAGAAGGATTCACTCTTGAAGATGGAACTGAAATTCCTGAATTACAGGTTGAGACCATTAAATCATGGGAAATTGGATATAAAGGAAAGCTATTTGGAGAGAAGACTTTCTTCGAAGCAAATGCATACTATAACCAATCTGAAGATTTCTTAAGTCCGTTGATCAATATTTCTGCAACTTCTCCGGTTGCAAGAAGAGGTGATACTCCAATTGGTGACCTTATCCCTGGATCTGACGGATCTTTTGTTCTTACCTATCTAAACTTCGGACAGGTTGATACTTATGGTGCAGATCTTGGAATTAACTACTTCCTTAACGATGAGAACAGACTTTCTTTTAACTATTCATACTTTGGATATGATATAGATAAAAATGATCCTGCCAATGACGGGAATAGAGACGGTTTAGTATTAGATACAGATCTTCCTTTGAATACACCTGAGAATAAATTCGGAATTGGATATTACTATACAGGTCCAAAATTCTTCGGTTCCCTTTACGGAAGATATGTTCAGGAGTATGACTTCTTCTCAGGTATCAATATCGCTGCCGAAACTCAGGATCTTAACGGAGATGGAGTGGATGATGTAATTGAAAACGCAAGAAATGGAAGAACCTGGAACTACGGTCCGTTAGGAGGATTTTTTAATCTTGACCTGAATGTTGGATATAAATTCAATGAGAACTGGACGGTTGGAGCTTCTGTTACCAATCTATTAGATTCTGAAGTTAGACAGTTCGTGGCATCTCCTGAAATAGGAAGATTGTTTATGGTGGAGCTAAAATATCACCTGCCAATAGGGAATAATTAAGAATTAAATCCTGTTAGACAGATGATCCGTAAAACAGAATTAGACAACGGGATTAGCCTGGAATATCTTGATCGGGGAGAAGGAGAAGTGATTCTTCTTCTCCACGGATTGGGATCTACCAAAGCTGATTGGGATCTTCAAATGGAATCTTTTTCGAGGGATTTCAGGATCATTGCCCCTGATCTTAGGGGGCATGGAAATTCTTCCAAACCTAAAGACATGGAAGCCTATGGCATTCCGCTATGTGCAGAAGACATGAAGCTTCTGCTGGATGATCTTGGAGTTTCAAAGTGCATGGTCGTTGGATTTTCTATGGGAGGCGCAATTGCTTTTCAAATGGCTGTAAAATACAAGGGTCTGGTTTCAAAACTTGTCATTGTAAATACAGCTCCAGACTTCAACGCACTTGGTGAAATGGGAGAGCAAATGATCAAAGAACGCACTGAGTTGCTTAAAACTCAGGGTATGGAAGCCATGGCTGAAAAGGTTGCCTTGGGTATGTTTCCAGGTGAAGAGCAGAAGGACCTGCGCACCGAATTTTATGAAAGAGCAAGACAGAATGATCTGGATGCTTATTATAATTCTTTTATCACCCTGATGGGTTGGGGAATTGGTGAAAAGGTGAAGGATATTGATATACCTGCACTGGTCGTGGCTTCAGACCTGGATTACACACCGATAGAACTGAAGGAGTCCTATGCTTCAAAAATGAAAAATGCCAGAGTTGAGGTCATTAAAAATTCCCGGCATGGGGTTACCATGGATCAACCGGAGCAATTCAATAAAGCACTTTTAAACTTTTTTAAATCATGAGTAAAGTAGCATTAATCACAGGTAGTACCAGTGGAATTGGTAAATCTATTGCCATTGCTTTTGCAAATGCCGGTTATGATATTATGTTTCATGGTCTGGAGAAAGATGGACCACAGATCGCCGAAAAGATTGGTAATGAAAATTCAGTAAAGACAGCTTTCTCTAATGCTAATCTAAAAGAACAGGAGGCGATAAATGAGTTGATTGAAGATACCATAAAGGAGTTCGGGAAAATCGATGTTCTGGTTAATAATGCAGGTATTCAGTATGTCTCTAAAGTAGAAGAATTTCCACTGGAAAAATGGAATGATATCATTGCGATCAATTTAAGTTCCGTTTTTGTGGCGTCACGAGCCGCCTGGCCGCACATGAAAAAGAATGGTTTTGGCCGGATTATAAATGTCTCTTCGGTACATGGTCTTAGAGCATCAGAATATAAATCAGCATATGTGTCGGCGAAACATGGTGTGATCGGTTTAACCAAGGTTCTGGGTCTTGAAGGTGCAGGGGATAATATTACCTGTAATGCCATTTGCCCGGGTTATGTAAAAACACCACTTGTAGAAGGACAGATAAAAGACCAGGCTAAAGCACATGGCCTTTCAGAAGAAGAAGTAGTAAAACAGGTCATGCTGAAGAAGCAGGCCGTAAAAGAATTTATTCCTGAGAAGAAGATCGCAGAACTGGCACTTTTTCTTGCCAAGGAAGACTCGTCAGCTATTACAGGTTCAGCATATGTGCTGGATGGTGGCTGGAGTGCACAGTAAATTTTTAGTTTGTGTTGGATTGATCTCGGCAGGATAAATTATTTATTTATCCTGCCTATTTCGTTATTAGTTAAAATGAATTAAAAAACTGTTGCCAATTCAGGATTCACAATATCTTCGTAAAAAATTGTGTTAATGCGTTGGTTTATACTTGCCGCGATCTATTTACTGGTAGATCTGTATGCTTATCAGGCTCTGAGAGTTTTTACTAAGAATACCTGGGTGGCAGTTGTCTATTTTGTCTGTTCAGCAATAGTGATCATTAATTTGTTCTATCAGTTTAACCAACCGGCCCCTAATGATGGATTTGGAGGAGGTCGTGGGTATGCAATAGGATTCTTCCTGGCATTTTTCGTTGGAAAAATAGTGCTATCACTAATAATGCTTGGTGAGGATGTGGTCCGCATTCCAATGGCCGGGATTCAGAAATTATTTGGTTCTTCACAAGGTTTTGAAATTCCCTCAAGGAGGAAATTTATCAGCACTATTGCTATTGGGTTAGCGGCCATTCCTTTTGCCGGACTTCTTTACGGAATGTATAAAGGAAAATACAATTTTCGGGTTTTAAGATATACGCTTTATTTCGAAGATCTGCCGGAAGCTTTTGACGGTTACCGCATCAGCCAGATAAGTGATGTTCATAGTGGAAGCTTCGATAATAAGGATAAGATAAAATATGGTGTAGATCTTTTGAAGGAGCAGGGAAGCGATATGGTAGTTTTTACCGGTGACCTGGTAAATAATAAAGCTTCAGAAATGGAAGGCTGGAAAGCTATGTTTTCAGAGATCACCGCGCCAGATGGAGTGTTTTCCATTTTAGGAAATCATGATTATGGGGATTATCATAATTGGGAAACTAAAGATGCAAAAGAGCAAAATCTTGAAAACCTGAAAAAGACGCATGCAGAAATGGGCTGGGACCTTATGTTGAATGAAAACAGGTTCATAGAAAAGAATGGTCAGCGGATTGCCCTGGTAGGTGTCGAGAATTGGGGAGCCGGGGGATTCAAAAAAGCCGGTGATCTTGAAAAGGCAGGAGAAGGTGTAGAAGAGAATGATTTTAAGATCCTGCTTAGTCACGATCCTTCTCACTGGGAGCAGGAAGTAAAAAAGCATCCTAAAAAGTATCATTTAACCATGAGCGGGCATACCCACGGAATGCAGTTTGGGATCGAGATACCTGGTTGGTTCAAATGGAGCCCTGTGCAATACAGGTATAAACACTGGGCAGGTATTTATGAAGAGGCCGGCAGATATATTAATGTCAACCGTGGATTCGGATTTCTGGCGTATCCTGGAAGAGTTGGGATCTGGCCAGAAATAAGTGTCATTGAACTGAAAAAAGGCTCTAAACCTGCTTAATTACAAGAATTTCCTATATTTGATTAACGCCGGCATAATTGGTGTTTACCATGTGCTAAAAATAAATCCTGAATTATGTCAAAATTTGGTGAATTAGTAGACTTAAATATTCCCGTTCTTTTGGATTTTTATACTGAATGGAATGATGCTTCAGTGGCAATGCATCCAGTTCTAAGAGATGTTGCTGCGGCATTAGGGGATAAGGCGAAAGTTATTAAAATTGATGTGGATAAGAACTCCCAGTTAGCAGAGGCACTTCGCGTAAAAGGCCTTCCAACATTAATGATCTACAAATCCGGGGAAATGAAGTGGAGGCATAGCGGTGAGCAGGATGCCAACACCTTAATTGGCTTGCTTAAAGAGCATCTTTAAGACTTCTGAATTCGAAGCCTTTTTCTTTATAATATTTCAGTACTTTAGGGAGGATAGCCTTCAGGTTTTTCGATGCCTTTATGCTATCATGCAATACGATAGTGCTTCCTGAAGTAGTGTTTTTAGTTACGTTCTCAAAACAACTTTCCTCTGATAGATCAGGATTGTAATCACCACTTATCACATCCCAGATGACAATTTTATAACCTTTATTTTTTAACGCCCTGGCCTGTGAATTTTTAATTTTTCCATAGGGCGGGCGAAAAAGTTTATAATTTATGGACTGATGCTCGGTGTTTGTGGAGCTACTTTTTACCTGAAGAGTTTCATTCATTGTCCTTTCGGCTTTCAAAGTATTCTCCACGTATTCTTCTTTGGAAGTTTTCCAGCCATTAAAATGGTTATAGGTGTGGTTGCCTATGCAATGCCCTTCATCCTGTATCCTTTTGAAAATATCAGGGTGTTTTTCTACATTTTCACCAATACAAAAGAAGGTTGCCCTGGCATCATATTTAGCGAGAAGGTCCAGCACCCAGGGTGTAACTTCCGGAATTGGGCCGTCATCGAAAGTAAGATAAATAGCATTCGGATGTTTTACCTTAGAGATCCTTCCTGGATAAAGCATTTTCAGGATCAAGGGATATTTTGCTCGTATATACTTCATAACTAAATTTAAATGGGAGGATTATTCCAAAAAAAAGTCGGTTTACCTAAAGATAGTAAACCGACTTTAATTAAGATTTAAATTCTATTATTCTTCTGTGGCAGAATCCAGTGCCGAGGTATCTAAAGTGCCTTCCACCGGAACTGCACCATCAAGGGCTTCCATGATCTCTTGTTCAGGTGATTTTACATCTGCATCTATTTCTTCATCTTCTCTATAGAAATGCCTGAACATTTTCAGGTAACTATTGAATTCTTCCGCTTTTTTCCTGGCCTTTTCCCGGTCTCCATATACCATCATCATATCAACGAGTCCGCGATAACGTTCCATATCGGTAATGATGTCATCAGCATACCTGTATTGGCGCTCAACCTCCCAGTTACTATAGAACCTCAGGTTTTCCTGATATTTTTCAGCTACTTTCTCCCAGATCTCTTCGGCTTTTTCAGGCTCGTTAACTTCGTAATACCCGGTAATGAAAGGTTCAAGTAGCGTGTAATATTCGTAATGTTCAACAGGCATGTTTTCCATACCCAGATCCAGGATCTCCCTGGCGTGAATTGTATCACCTTCATTTAAAAGGTTCTCTGTTAATCTAGCCAGGTTACTTCTGTAAGTGATCGAGTTCTTACGGGTTTCAGGATCGTGATAAATATCATCTGATCCCATATTACCCCAATCCCAGTTCTTAACAATGTTGTACATCTTTTCAGTATTCACCCTACCCATATCGAAAGGATTTCTTGGGTTAAGTGGTGTGCGAATAGGAACCAGTTTGTAAGTTACTCCCTCAAGTTGGAGATAATCTTTCATCCATAGGTAGTCATCATCACCAAAGCTTCCTCCGGTGAAATAGATTGGTCTTTCCCAGTTGTTGTTTGCCAGGATATCCAGCATAAGAAGTCGGTTCTTATAAAGGATCTGGTCACCGATGGTAATGTCTATATGATCTACGATCTGATCGGCTTCAGACCTATCTACGATATTGTTTTCCAGTACGGTTTGTTTGTCTACCGGAACTCTTACATATCTCGACGGGAACGTATTGATAAAGCTTCCGCTTTGTAATTCGGCCTGGGTACGTGGGTCTTCATTTTCGATATAATTCATCCAGGTGCTGATAGGAATAGTGTCCTGGGTAACTTCTCTAAGGAAGATCGCATCGTTTTTCCCATTATAGAAATCATTTTCTAATTGAGATGGTAACGCATCGCTTTCAAAAGCTTTCCGCTTCATCTGGTCTATATACCAGTCGGTAGCCAGAAGGCTGGTGTTCACGATCCTGACATCTGTACGGTATTTTTCTACCTGTTGCACATACCAGAGGGCGAAGGTATCATTATCACCAATGGTAAAGAGAATGGCATTCTCATCAACCGAATCCAGGTACATTTTGGCCATAGTCAAGGCTGTATCTCTCCCAGAACGGTCATGGTCATCCCAGTTCTCTGAGGCCAGTAGTACCGGAACACACAATAAACTTGCGATGATCACTACCGGGGCGGCAATTTTAGCACTGACAGCCGACCTTAATTTGTCAAAAATGGCATAAACCCCGAAGCCTATCCAGATAGCAAATACGTAGAATGAACCTACCAGGGCATAATCTCGTTCCCGGGGTTCAAACGGTCGTTCATTAAGGTATATTTTCAGGGCAATTCCCGTGAACAGGAAAAAGACCATTAATACCCAGAAATTCTTTTTGTCCCTTTTTAAGTGAAACACCAGTCCTATTAATCCCAAAATAAAAGGAAGGAAGAAGTAAGTATTCCGGGCTTTATTGTTTTTAGCATCTGAAGGAAGGTCATCCTGAGTGCCAATATGCATTTCGTCTATAAAATCTATTCCACTTATCCAGTTACCATGAAGATCGGTGTATTTACCCTGAATATCATCCTGGCGACCGGTGAAATTCCACATAAAATATCTCCAGTACATATAACCTATCTGGTACTCCAGCAGGTAACCTATATTCGAAGCGAAACCTGGTTTTTCAACAATAATGTATTCACTGAATTGCTGAAGGAAATTATGGTAATCTTCCATGTCCCTTTCTCCCCTCGAGAACTGGTTCCTGAACTCATTAACTGCTTGTTGCAATCTTTCTTCACCCTGGTATTCCGGCTTTATCTTAAAATCTAAAGGACCGGTAAATTCCATATAATTTACGGCATGCTCGGTACTCCACATTCTAGGGAGTATTGCCTTGTGGTCATCGTCAAGATTTTGCTTCGCATTCTTGTATTCGTTAACGATCACATATTTACCAAGTTCCTCATCCTTTTCATATTTGGGTTTTGCATCTTCGTAGGGATTTTCAGGATCCAGACCAGAATACATTTCAGACCATTGCGGCCCGTAGAAAAGGTGTGTTTCACCGTACTGTTCACGGTTATAATAGGCCAGTAACTCTCTGGCGTTATCTGGGCTATTCTCATTGATCACGGTTGGAGCGTTACTTCTAACCGGAAGCATTACCCAGCTGGAGAATCCAATCAAAACAAAGAGGATGCATAATAGCAGGGTATTGTATTTATATAGATTTTTCTTTCTCGTGTAATTTATACCGAAATAGAATGTGGCAACTATCACTAGTAAAGCGATTATCGTACCTGTGTTAAAGGGCATTCCCAAGCTATTGGTAAAGAAAAGTTCAGAAGCCGAAAAGAATGTTAAGGTATAAGGAAGAAGTAATTTGAAAATGAACATTAATACCGCGACCACAACTACGTTGGCGATAATAAAATTCTTTACGGTAACCTCTTTATAATTCTTAAAGAAATACAGGAATCCAATGGCCGGTAGGGTAAGTAATCCCATAAAGTGCACTCCAAATGATAATCCTATTACCAGTGAGATCAAAATGATCCAGCGGTTTCCACGGGGATTGAACATATCTCGTTCCCACTTAAGTCCAAGATAGAACATGACCGACATAAAGCAGGCGGCCATGGCGTAAACTTCCGCTTCCACCGCATTAAACCAGAAGCTGTCAGTAAAAGTAAAGGCAAGAGAGCCAACAAGCGAGCTTCC
>CBDTXN010000029.1:0-18130 GCA_965364455.1 uncultured Flavobacteriaceae bacterium | reverse complement strand
GGCAGGGGGAAATTTGGAGAAAAAGATATTATGCTGATCGCAACGAACATTTCGAGCCTAAATTCATTGAATCTTTTAATAAACGTGGAGATCAGAAAGTAGGAAAAGATCTGGATAATTCAGATTATACCCTAAAGGTGATCACTACCAGGGCCTCAAATGGCTGGAATGTTGGTGTGATGAGAAAACCGGCACGTATAGATGCGATTATTGAGATCTACAATGATGACGAAAATTCTCCAATTTTTAAGGTAAAGTATGAAGATGTAAGAGGAGCGGACGCTTTAGGTTATGATTTTGAATCTCATGTGAGATTAGGTGAGGCATATGCAAAACTAGCCAAATCCTTTATGAAAGATTTCAGGAAGAGAGCTAAATCTTAAAAAATAAAATCCGGGAAGCAATAACTAGTTAAGCTTCCCGATTTTTTTTTGAATGATTATTAATTTCATTGATTAATTTCAATTACCTGGGCCATATTCGGGATCAGGGCATTTTGGGTAGCCCATAGTTTTCCATCTTTATCGAAGCTTATTGCTGTTAATAAGGGAATTCCCGAAGCTATAGTTTCACATTCCATGGTTTGGGTATCGCATGCCTTGATGTTTCCTCCGGTTACTATACCAAATACTTCTACCGCGAACCAACCCTGTTCATCAAGTTCGGCGACGTAAAGGGTTCCATTGTCATCAAAAGCCAGGTCGATAATAGAAGTAAATCCACCATCAAAAGCTTTCATACAATCCGGGCTTGATCCACACATGGCACCGGTTGCATCAGCTGCAATACGCCAGATGTTAGATTCTCCTTGTGGAGCCGGGAAGCCTTTAAGTTCTCCCACATAGTAATATCCATCTGGCCCCATTACTACTGAAGTTGGTACCGGCTCTGCCGGGATCATTGCTGGGAGATTACAAAAATCTGCCGGGCCTGGACATCCTGCAAGAGTTTTTAGACTTTCAGTAGATACCAGTTCATTAGGAAACACGGCGACTACTTCAATATCACCTTTATTGTTTACACGTAGAAGGTCATTTCCTGCTGCATCTGCTACTATAGCGGTATTCGAATTCGTTGCAAACACAGAATAGGGATTTGATTCCACGTGGCCCCCGGCAGGATTATTTTCCTGTTCGAAAGCGAAAAGATTTGCAACCATTTCTGTGCGGCCTTTTCTAACCCGGTAGATCGCCTGGCCTGCATCTGTTGTAGCATCGCCTGAAGGCCCGGTTAAAGCCCAAAGATTACCAGTTCCTACAGGAGAAATAGCACTGACTCCTGGAAGGGAGATAAGATTTGCTCCATATTTATTGGAAATTCCAGAACCCACGTCTGCGACCAGAATATCATTATTAGGTGCCACGTCCAGATCGAATATAGGTCCGGCAAATTCGCCATCCTCAAGATGAGCCTTAGTAAGTGAATTGTTCTGAAGTATTAACACTTCATGGTCAAATTGTTCCGGAGTTGGAATCGGATCATTGTTACAGCCCCAAAGAAAAATAGCAGCGAGGCATATTAGCTTGAAGAAAGAATAATTTTTCATGATTAGAATTTTTAGTTGATTATTAATTCTATTTTATACAGTCATATTCCTGCCATAAATAAGCAGAGTCACGGTGGTATTAAGAAGGGGCAATTTGGCATTGCCGGAAACCAGGGAGGACAGAATAATAAATTTATATTTCTGTATTTCAGGTAGTTACAAATATACTATTTTAAGGATTTATTTGAAAAAATATGATCTAACATCTACCCGAATAAAAATTTAAGGGTTTATTTTTTTATAATTGTGTGGTATGATTTTCAGTTTATTACAGGCTTTAGATACTTAAATAGCAAATACTTGAATGGTATTTTCCTAACTTTACCTAAGTAGAATCCTAGCCGAAATAAGGGTGGATTTTATTAATTAAGTCTCTTTTCTCTCCTCTGGCCGTAACTAAAAATGAGATGGCGCATATTTGAAATAATGCAATATGAAGCCGTGGAAGCAAATATTCGAATTTAAAAAAATACCCGCCCTTGCTCTGGCCCTGGGTACTGCAGCATTTTCATTTTTTCTACCTTTCATGTATGCCGGTGTTGCTTATTTTATTGGACAGACCTTCGAACTTACCAATGAAGCATTAGGTAATTTTATGGCTTATCTTTTAACAGGGATTACTGTAGCAATTATGTGCTTTTATATTTGTAAAGCGCATCCTGGTAGTCTTTGGTATACTCTTATAGTTAGTAACCTTGTTACTATCTGGATTGGATTAGTTCATTATATTGGAGGTAATCCTGAAATTACCCTACCCTTTGCAATAGGTTGGCTTTTTTCAGTTCTTGCATCTATTTGGGGGAATGAACAGGGGAAAGAGAAATCTATCCAAACCTAAAATGCATTAGAAATTAGTTTTTCTGTAAAGCTGCAATCTGCATTGTGTTTAGATTCTAAAGTGCTCTATTCCAGATCTGAAATTCTAGCGATATTCACTTGTTATTTCCGCGGTGATTGCTCCTCCTTCAAGAGTTTCAATCACACCGAGCGCAGCCCTTTCTCCAGATAGCATTGCCGCATTTTGAGATCCGTTTAGTAATTGATCTCCGGCAAGAAAGATTCTATTGTTCAGTCTCGTTTCAGTAGGCATGATTCCATAGTGAGCAGGGCGAATATCTGGTAAGGCCCTTTTGATCTCATAATGTTTCAATAGATCTTCCACTTCAATATGACAAAATTCCTTTAATTCCTTTCGTATCCTGAACTCTAGTTGTTCAGCATTAAGGTCGGTTTCTTTAACGACAGTAACCGAAAGCAAATGTTCTGCTGAGGATGAATCCCTCAGCGAAGAATGATAGAAAATATTATTTATGAGGGCATTTTCATCTGCGATCAATCCTATTATTCTTCCTTTTATTTCTGCTGATTTCGAAGTAAAATAAAAGCAATGGCAGGACTTCCATTCAGTTTTCTGATTTCTGAGGTTGGAAACTAAAGAAGAAGCTTCAGATGCAATTATGGTGAAATGACTTTTTATTTCTCTTCCATTCTTTAAAGTTAGTTTGGAATCTGTAACTTGTTCTACAGTGCTATTAAAATGGATTTTAGTTTGATGCAGATCTTCTGAAAGCTGTTTGGAGATCTCACCCATTCCCAGGGAGGGGATCAATGCATTGCCTTCACCAAACATTTTAAACACAAAACAGAACATTCGGGATGAGGTTCTAAGATCCGGTTCAAGGAATATTCCGCTAAAAAATGGCCGGAAGAAATTCCTGATAATATTATCAGAAAAACCCTTATTCTTAAGGTAATCTAGCGTTGTAGTTTCATCCTGATCAAAGAGCTCTTCAGGGCTTAATTTTTTGAGTTCAAGATTCAATTTCAGTATTTTCCATTTATCTGCCAGGCTGGCAATGCCCGAAAAAACACTGGACATCAGCAAAGAAGAATCTCTTATGGGATCGCCTATGATATTCTTCTTACCGTTTTTAAAAATAACCGCTCCCGGTTTTAGGCTTTTAAGGTCCAGACTTTGGTAATCCAAGTACTGTTTTGCTTTGGGATAGGCGCCCAGTAGAACCTGAAAGCCATGATCTAACCGATGGTCTTTTATTAGATCTGTTTTTATCCGGCCGCCTACTGCATCTGTAGCTTCAAATATCTCTGGATGATATCCGTGATTTTCCAGCACTTTGGCGGCGGTCAATCCGCTTAGTCCGGCGCCAATAATGTAAATTTTGTAGTCTTTCTTATCCATGAACAAAAGCCTTAACCAAAAATAAAATTTCTAAAAGTTTTTCAGACTATACAAAAGTTAAGAGTAATACAATTATCGAGGACGGTAAAAAGCCCTAATACCCTTATAGTAAGGTGTGTAGTTTTTAAATAAATATAAATCACTAACTTTCAGTTAGTTGAACCTGTATTTTTAAATATCGCTTTATGAAATCGGATAAATACCTTATTCTACTTTTATCGATAGTCCTTTTTTTTCCCTGTCAGTTTTTTGCCCAGGAAAATGAAACCCTGGATAGTATAAATATAAGTGTAAATCCTTACGGCAGTTTTAGAGGACTATTTGCGTTTTTTAATGAGGAGGTAGAATTTCAGGAGAATGCATCCAGAATTGGATTAGAGTTGGGAGTGACCAAAAATAATTTTGAAGTTTTTTTTGGCGCCGAGCTTGGGGTCAATCTTTTTAAAAGTACTACTCAGTTTAACGTTGATGGTAACAATGCCAGTGGTTTTTTTCTTGTTCAAAACAACCAGGCAAACCAGGTTTTTTCTACCCGTCTGGGATATATTGGACTAAGATTTGGTAAATATGGAACTATATCTGTAGGTAAACAGTGGAGTGTTTTTTATGATGTCACCTCATATACAGATAACTTCAATGTATTTGGTGCACGTGCATCTTCAACCTTCGTGGCAGGAACAGATGGAGGTACTGTTGGAACCGGTAGGGCAGATCAGTCATTGATCTATAGAAATGAATTTGGACCAATCCTT
The DNA here is from genome assembly GCA_965364455.1 of uncultured Flavobacteriaceae bacterium. Taxonomy (GTDB): domain Bacteria; phylum Bacteroidota; class Bacteroidia; order Flavobacteriales; family Flavobacteriaceae; genus Christiangramia. The sequence goes on along the minus strand of CBDTXN010000029.1, from coordinate 13,632 downwards.
CTGGGTTTACAGATACAAGCCAAAAACACCTTTAATAATAATTTCATTGACGGTTTTGGAGCTAGTTTGCAGTGGCAGATCGCAGAGGAACTTAAAGCAGGGGTTTCAGTTAATAGAAGTTATGTAAATGAAGAATTGCGTGAAGAGTTGGATATTCTTGGATATGATGATAATCACAGATATTTTAGTGCAGGTTTAACTTATAGCAATGAAGGCCTGATGTTGAGTGCCATTTATACCAAACATGAAAATGGAGACCTAACCCGTGGCTTTAGAGATGCTTCCCTGGAAGACGAATTAGGTCCCACTGTGGTTTTTGATGCTTATGGCTTTGAATTCTTTGCCAGATATAACTGGAACAAATTTGGTTTTCTGGCAGGGTATAACCATTATGAGCCCGATCTCGCAGAGATTGAGAGAATTTCGGGTGAACTACCATTGAGTGAATATTTTAGAATACGGGACGTTGTTCTGGGAATAGAATACCGTCCCACCAGTTTTACCTTTTTTTATTCAGAATTTCGACTGGCCAATAGCGAAGACGCTTTAGGGGTCGCACATGAAGATGTACTAACCATTGGCCTGAAAATACAGGCAGATAGGATCTTCAAAAAGACAATAAGGCTTAATTAATATGCTTTAGGAAAGATTGGATTATAGCGATAAAAAAATATTCCTTTGTCCTAATTGGATCTATCATAGATTCAGATATTTATTGTTAATATTATATATTCTAAAAAAGATTCAAATCCTTATAGTAGTTTTAAATTAATTACCTCCAACTCCATATCTCCATTCTTTGTTGCTGCGGATTATTTTTCTGATCAACTTATAATTTACCGCTTTGGTAGCTCAATTTTAAAGCTATTATTTGTAAATTATAGACTCTTAAATTTTTATCTGCCCATCTTGACTGTTCTTCCTGCTTCTAATATAATATTATGAAATCAGTTATTATCACCGGTGCTAATAGAGGAATAGGATTAGAAACCAGTCTTAGTTTTGCCCGTAAAGGCTATAAAGTTTTTGCTACCATGCGTAAACCGGATTCTGCAAAAATACTTCAACAGAAGATCGAGAAGGAATCACTTCCCATAACTATGCATCAAATGGATGTAGATTCAGATGAATCGGTTAAAAAAACTATCGGAAAAATTTTAAAAGATAATGGGGCCGTAGATGTCCTTGTTAACAATGCCGGGATAGAAAGGCACGGTACCATAGAAGACATGGAGATCTCCCAGTTTAAAGAGGTGATGGAAACCAATTACTTCGGGATCATAAGATGTGTGAAAGCCGTTTTGGGTTCTATGCGTGAGCATGGTTCTGGCTGCATCATAAATGTATCCTCGGTATCCGGCCATATTGCTAATTCTCCTTTAAGCAGTTATGCCGCCTCAAAATTTGCGGTAGAGGCCTTTAGCGAAGCTCTTGCTCAGGAAATTAAACCAAACAATATTCGTGTTGCCATCGTAAAACCTGGTATAATTGATACAGATATGGCAAGGGATATATCTTCGAAAAATTACACCTCGACCAGATCCCCGATTACCGAAAGATTTTCAAACCTATTCAAGGAATCATTAAAGCATCCCACGCATGCAAGCCTGGTTGCTGAAAAGATCCTGGAGATAGCTGAAAGTAATTCCTGGAAATTACGTTATCCTGTGGGGCCAGATGCCCAGCCATTTTTAGAATGGCGTGCATCTATGAGTGATGAAGATTGGGTAAGCTGGAATGCTTTAACCGATGATGAATGGTATGATAAGGTTGAAAAAGATTTTGGTCTTAATGCCCGTCCGCGATCAACTAATTTATCTAATAAATAAAAGATATTTCTCAGATTAATTAATCCAGTTCAGGCAACTCAAATTTGTCAAAAACAGAGGGCTTTTTCATCATGGCCTCGATCTCTTCTGCTTTTCGAGGAGCTTCTGAAGACAGGTTTACCGGTCCGTTTTCGGTGATCAGGATATCATCTTCTATCCTCACGGCAATACCCCACCATTTTTTATCACAATCGCTGCCTTCTGGAATATAGATCCCTGGCTCTACAGTGATAACCATATTCGGTTCAAAACTACCCCCAGTATTAAGATCGTGAACATCGAGCCCAATGTGATGTGAAGTCCCGTGAGGGAAATACATGTGTCTGCTATCGGGAGAATCGATGATCCCCAATTCATAAAGGCCCTGGTTAATGATCTCCTGACCTGCCCGGTGAGTGTCTCCGGCATTATTTCCTTTTATAGCTGCAGCAATTCCAGCCTCCTGAGCATTATAGACAAGATCATAAATTGCCCGTTGTTCTTTATTGAATTTACCATTGGCCGGGATGGTTCTGGTAACATCGGCAGTATAACCGTGATATTCAGCGCCAAGATCCATCAATACAAGGTCATTTTCGAGCTTGGTTTTTGAGTTTTCTACGTAATGTAGTACACAGCCATTATTTCCTGCTCCTACAATAGAAGGATAACCTTCATATTCACTGCCATACTTTTTGTAGACATATTCGTGCAGACCCTGTACTTCAGTTTCAGACATTCCCGGGTGCATTGCCTTCATAACTTCAACCTGACCCATGGCAGAGATCCTTACGGCCTTTTTAAGAAGTTTCATTTCTTCGGGAGTCTTTATTTGTCGTAATTCTCCCATAAATGTGCGGAGGCTTCTGGTATCTGTATTTACAACAGGAGTAGCCTCAACTTCCTGGTTAAGTTCAATATTCCCTGAGGGGTTGCTAATGGCAGGAGTAGTTACTTTGTAAACTTTATTCTGAAAACTCTGTATCAAATTTGCCAGGTCTGCTTTGCTTCTGGTATCCCTGTAATCATTCATAAAAGGTTTGTGGAGAACAGTCTCAAATTTTGTAAAATCTATATCATTTTTTAGAAACTCTTTTCCGTTAAAAGCAACCTCAAAACCTAAGTCTTCTTTAGCGCCTTTAACGCCTAACCTGTAACCGGTCCACATTTCAGCACGGGCATTTTTTTCCTGAACGTACAGGATCTCATCATAGGTGTTTCCCTTGCTGTTGGTTTGTTCTTCTGAAAAAATCACTAATACCGCATGAGGCTCTTTATAACCTGTGAGATAGTAAAAATCCGGGTCCTGGTGGTACACATAATCCACATCATTGGCACGGTTCCTAACCGGGTTGGCAAAGAAAACCGCTACCGAATTCTCAGGCATTTTCTTCCTTAAAGCATCCCTTCTGCTTTTATGGAATTCTGAAGAAAGGTAGTCCTGAGGCTTTGATTCCTGAGCGTGAATAATTGAAAATGATATAAAGAGAATGAAAATGAATAGAGGCCTCATAATGACATATTTTGTATTGCAAAATAATCATTATCGATCAATTAGGATTGAGTGTACAGGCTTTCCTTTTTCAAAAGGGTCTTTCTAAATATTTAAGTCGTAAATTTAAGGAAGTTCATTTCGCCCTTATTGAAATTATATTCTTCTACTTACCCGATGGTTTCTTTTGATCTAATTAAAATAAGACATCATGAAACGAAGAGAATTTGCAAGGATTACCGGCCTTAGCGTTATTGCTATTTCAACTACCGGATTTATCACATTTAACGGAAATACTTATTTAGGGAATTGCGAAACAACTTCTGATATTCTTGGGCCATTTTACAGGCCCGATAGTCCGGAAAGGAATAATCTGGTCATAAAAGGAATGCCGGGGGAGATCGTGGAACTTACTGGCAAGGTAAGACATAAGGATTGTACAACGGCTTATCAAAACGCTAAAGTTGAACTTTGGCACTGTTCAAATGATGAGGTTTATGACAATGATTCGGAAGAATATCGCTATCGCGGAACAACCTATTGCGATGAGAACGGGAATTATAAATTCACTACGCAAATGCCAGTTCCTTATGATGCCGGTGGGGGAGAGATTAGGCCTGCGCATTTCCATATGATGTTTTCGGCTCCCGGTTACCAAAGTCTTATAACCCAGATATATTTTGAAGGTGATCAATATTTAGATGATGATCCTTCTACCATTAATCCTAAAGCTGAAAAAAGGATCCTAAAATTTAAAAAGGAAGGCGAGGTAAACAGGATTGTTTTTGATTGTAATATGAATGATCAATTAAAGCCGAGTTTCGAAGCTATGGAAAGCATTACGGGGAAATACAAGGATGAAGATTCTGGCAAGATCTCAGAATACTTTAGCCGGGACGGAGACCTTTGGGTTAAAAATGAAGTCTTTGGTAAAGTTTACAAGTATATGGGAAAAAACGATTTTGAATATAGTGGGTTGCCTGAGGGAATGTTTGAAAAACTTCACTTTAGCCTAAAAGAACATGGTACAGTTCTGCTTACTAAATCAGCTTCTTATGGTGATAATAAGGTGAGAGTAAAAAACTATATAAGAGTTTAAAATTTCAAGGCCTAAAAAGTTCATTACTCCTAACTAATTATTCTCTGGTTTTGATGGTTATTTCTAGTGATTTAATTACTATAAATTTGCAGGATTCTATAATGCAAATTTTTGAATCAAATGAAGTCAGAGTTAGACCTGTCCAACTGGAACCGAAAAGAACATTTTGATTTTTTTTCGAAATTTGAAGAGCCTTTCTTTGGGTTAACGGTAGATATAGATTGTACAGAGGCTTACACAATATGTAAAGAAAAAAAGAAGTCTTTCTTTCTTTATTATTTTCACCTGGCATCCAAAACGGTAAATTCTATTGAAGCATTTAAATACAGGATAGAAGACGAGAAGGTTTTTATTTATCATAAGATCAATGCTTCGGCAACGATAAGTCGGGAAGATAATACTTTCGGTTTTTCCCATATTATCCATGATGATGACCCGGTCAGGTTTCAGGAGAATGCCGAAAAGGAAATTGAGAGGATAAGATCTGGAAACGGATTAATGCTGGAAGAAGTAAGGTTAAATGAAGTTCATTATTCTTCAATTCCCTGGGTGAAGTTTACCTCTCTGTCCCATGCCGGAAGTTTTTCTTCTAATGATAGTTTTCCTAAGATATCTTTTGGAAAATTAACTGATGAAAATAACCGGAAAGTAATGCCGGTATCGGTTCATGCCCATCATGCTTTAATGGATGGATATCACCTGGGTTTATTTTTTAGTAAGTTCCAGGAATTGCTAACGGGGAGCCATTAGTATACCAATTTATTCTCGGTTTATTTATTTAACTTGAATAGCGAGATTTGAGCTATTAGGTTACAGGCCTTATTGTCTCATATTAAATTAAAGAATAAAAGATGGAAATACTAAAAACCGATCCTTTGCGGTTTCAATCAATTCTTGATTTTCCGTACCAGGAAAATTATCTGAATTTCGGAAATCTTGATATGCATTATATCGACGAGGGTGAAGGGGAAGTGATCCTGGCGCTGCATGGTGAACCTACCTGGTCTTATTTGTATCGAAAATTCATCCCAGTCTTAAAGGATTATAGATTCATAGCACCGGACATGATTGGATTTGGAAAATCTGATAAGATCGTTGGCTGGAAGAACTATACTTTTGATCTCCATTTTAGATCGCTCAAAAACTTTATAGATAAGCTCGAACTAGATGATATTACCCTGATAGTTCAGGATTGGGGAGGACTTTTAGGTTTAAGCCTTTTGGGTGAATACCCGGAGAGATTCAAAAGAGTGGTGATACTAAATACTTTCCTTCCGAAAGGGAAAAAACTTCCCTGGTATTTCAGGTTATGGCAACTCTATGCAAAATATCATCCATCTTTATCTGCCGGAAGAATTGTGAAATTTGCAAGTTTCGGGAAGATCTCCAAAGAGGTTAGAAAGGCTTATGATTGCCCTTTCCCGTCAAAAAAATATAAGGATGGAGCAAAGGCTTTTCCCCAATTAGTTCCTTCCAGCAAGGATGCAGAAGGAGTGGATAGGATGGTCAGGGCTCGTAAAGTTTTATCTGAGTGGGAGAAACCTGCTCTTGTAATGTTTTCAGATAAGGATCCTGTGTTTAGTGGATTGGAGAATTTCTTTCAAAAATTGATTCCCGGAGCGATAGGCAAAGAACCAGTAATTATTAAGGGTGCCGGGCATTTTCTTCAGGAAGAAAAAGGTGAGGAGATAGCCGGGTATATCGATAAATTTATGAAGGATGATTTTAAAGGCTAATATAGATGTAACTTTCTTAGCCTGAGGCGTCTTATTGGTAGAGGATAATTTAAAAGAAAATCAATATGCTAAGCTCAAGACGCTCTCAGAATTTCCTGATTTTCTCCCTTCCATTATCAATGATTTGTGCCTTAGTACTATTAACTGCTACAAAGGTTTTCAAGGAAAATTCAGAAATTTTATCAATTGGTGTCTCACTGGACCTGCTTATAATTGTTCCCCTTGTTTACTTTCTCCTTATTCGTAAAACCAACATTCCTAAAACTACGATCGTACCGTTAATATTTTTCGGGCTTCTAATCGGGAAGTATATAATACCCAAGGAACATCAATACTATCTTGATCTTTTTAAGACCTGGGGGCTTCCAGTTCTGGAGGTATTTGTCTTGGGTTTTGTGTCTTATAAGGTCTTTAAAGCAATTCAGACCTATAAACAGAACAATAGAGGTGAAGCTGATTTTTATAGTGTTTTGAAGAACACCTGTAAGGAAACTTTCCCGGGGTTTGCTGTAATTCCTGTGGTAACCGAGATCGCTGTTTTTTATTATGGATTTCTTAATTGGAAGGACAGGGATCTCCAGGAAAATGAATTCAGCTATCACAAAGAAAGCGGCTCAATTCCACTACTTTCGATAATTATTTTTCTAATTATCGTTGAAACTTTGGTTTTACACATTCTTCTAGCAATGTGGAGCGAAACAGTAGCCTGGATTCTGACATTTCTTAGTCTTTATTCTTTAATTCAGCTTTTTGGTTTTACCCGATCTCTTAACAAAAGACCGATCAACCTTGACTCTGAAAAATTATATCTTAGGTACGGGATCATGTCTGAAGCTATAATTGATATACGAGATATCCGAAGCATTGAAATCTCCAGTCGGGATATAGAATTGAATTCTGAAACTGTAAAACTTTCGTTTCTCGGAAATCTCGAAAGTCATAATCTTATCCTTCATTTGAATAAAGAGAATTTTCTAACCGGACTCTACGGAAGAAAAAAAACCTTCATGACCATCGCATTACATGTAGATGAAAAAGCTAAATTCAAAGCACAAATAGAAGAGATAAATTCTTAGACCTTTCTTTTTGTAAATTAGTTACCTAATATTAAAAAAAAACTCAACTCTATGAGCTTTAAAAGCCTACTTGTTTTTCTGATTGCTATTTTCCCAGGTCTATTAATTGCCCAGCTCGATAAAAAAGAGAAGGCAATTATTAATTCCATTGATAAAAATGAAAAGCAAGCTCTGGATCTATTAGAAAGATCTGTCAATATAAATAGTGGAACTATGAATTTTGAGGGTGTTCGTGAGGTAGGCCGGCTATATAAAAAAGAATTGGATAAGCTGGGTTTTGAGACCAGGCTAACATCTGGAGAAGCCTATGGAAGAGCAGGGCATTTAATCGCTACTCATAAAGGAAAGCCCGGGTTGAAGCTCTTATTAATTGGTCACCTCGATACGGTTTTTGAACTGGACAGCCCCTTTCAAAGTACCTCTATGGAAAATGACACCGTAATGAAAGGTCCCGGGGTTGGTGATATGAAAGGGGGAGATGTAATTATAATTCTAGCTATGCAGGCATTAAAGGATGCGGGTTTACTTGATGAAATGTCTATTGAGATTGTAATGACCGGTGATGAAGAAAAGAGTGGAGATCCACTGGCACTTTCAAAAAAAGACCTTGTTGATGCAGCAAAATGGGCAGACGTAGCTCTGGGCTTTGAAAATGGAGATGGAAAGCATGAAACTATAGTAGTTGCCCGAAGAGGATCTGCAAGCTGGAAATTGGAAGTTACCGGTACACCTGCTCATTCTTCACAGGTTTTTACAGATAGGGTTGGAACCGGAGCTATTTATGAAACTTCAAGAATATTGACTGAATTTTATGAGAAACTATCTTCAGAAGAAAACCTGACTTTTAATCCCGGTTTTATACTTGGTGGGACCTCAGTAGACGTTAAAGAAGATGAGATCGGAGGTTCTGCTTTTGGTAAGACCAATGTTGTTGCCGAAAAAGCGATCGTTAAAGGTGATATCAGGGCGGTATCCCTGGAACAACTGGAAAGAGCTAAAGATTTAATGCATAAGATAGTTTCTGAAAATTATCCCCAAACCACAGCAAAATTAAGTTTTGATGATGCCGGATATCCACCTTTAGCAAAGACTGAAGGATCCTTAAAAATACTGGAATATTATGATAGGATTAGTCAGGACCTTGGTTTCGGAAAAGTATATGCCGTTAATCCCAGAAATGCCGGAGCTGCCGATATTTCTTTTACTGCAGGCCATGTAGAAATGGCGGTAGATGGTCTCGGGCTAAGCGGAGCCTATAACCACACCATTAAAGAAATCGGAAATATCAATAAGTTGGCAGTGCAGGCTAAACGGGCTGCAATTTTAATGTACCGGTTATCACAAATGGAAAGCTTTTAAAAAACTATGGAATTCCTAGAATTAAATGAACTCAATTCTAGCTTAAAGGAAGAGGTTTTCAAATTATGGAATCAGGAGTATCCTCTGAACCTACACTATACCAGTACGAAAGATTTTGAGGAATACTTGGCTAAGCTGCATGATCACTTTCATATAATCTTACTAGATGAATATGAAGGTATAATTGGATGGTATTTTGATTTTCTCAGGGATAATGAAAGGTGGTTCGCCACTATCATAAATTCAAGATTTCAGGGAATGGGGTTTGGTAAAAAGCTATTAGAAAGAGCTAAGTATAAGCGTAAAATTTTAAATGCTTGGGTGATAGAAAGTAAGGATTATTTAAAAGCTAATGGACAAAAGTATATCTCACCAGTTGAATTTTATAAAAAATCAGGATTTAGAATTCATCAGGATATTAAACTTGAGAATAATAAGATCCAGGCAATAAAGATCAGCTGGAAAAGAGGTGATGAAATTTCCGGTTAATAAAACTTTTTGGAAATGAGAGTGATTATCTATTCTATATGTCTCCTGTTATTTCTTACTTCCTGTGATTTCAGGGAAAAAGAGAACAAAACTGAAATATGGGAAAAGGAAATTCTGGAAACAGAGCAGGATTTTGCGAAAATGGTTAAAGAGGAGGGACTCTCAAAAGCATTTCTTTTTTATGCCGACACCAATGCGGTACTTATGAGGAATAACAAGCTTTTCAAAGGAAAGGGCGAAATTTCAGAAGTTTTTAAAAATCAAAACAGATCTGTAAAAAGCAGCTTAACCTGGGAACCAGACTTTGTGGAGGTTTCAGCACCAGGAGATTTGGCCTATACCTATGTCGAATATAATTACAAAACTATAGATTCTACGGGGAAGGAGAATGTCTCTAAGGGTGTTTTTCATACTGTATGGAAAAGACAACCTGACGGAAGCTGGAAATATGTATGGGATTAAAGGCGGTATATTGAAACAACTGTTAACCGGGTTGTAAAAAAACGGTATTTCATCGATTTTTAAGGTTTGAATTAAAATTATTCTTGAATTAATACTTAAGTTTATCCTCCAAATCGGGTCTTAACCTAACAATGCCAGCCCTACTCCGCATTTATAACGCAAGGCCTTTAAATGAGAAATCATGAATAAAGTGCGTATCCTTGGAGTAGGAAGTATAATTACCGGAATTCTTCTTGGTTATTTTTTTGATCGGACTGGTGTCCATTTATTATCAGGAATGCTTATTGGCCTTGGAATTGGCTGGATTATTACCGGGAGATTTATGGTAGAAGCTAAAACCAGAAACTCCAGAGTGAGATCTGAATAATTTGCTATCATATTTGATCTACTTATACTGTTTTAAGCTGAATTAGCTGGATGCTGATCATACAGCCTTCTGATTGATGTCTTCCTTTACCGAATTAACGTAATACATTTTTAGTACACGTTGATTCTTCACTTCTATTTCTCCGCGATATTCGCAGTGGAACTGGTCTTTTATTAGATCATAAGTATTTTCAGAAATATTGATCCTTCCTATTTCTGAATGAGATTCCATTCTGGCGGCAATATTTACAGTATCGCCCCAAATATCATAGGCGAATTTCTTTATACCCACGACACCTGCGACAACGGGGCCTGAATTAAGCCCAATGCGCACTTCGAAATCAGCATCATCAAATAAGGATTTTTCTTTGGTTTCCTTTACGAATTCGATCATTTCAAAAGCTGCCATGAGCATTCTGTTAGCGTGATCGTGAGATGGATGTGGCAGCCCGCTTACGGCCATATAGCTATCACCGATAGTCTTAATTTTTTCGATACCATATTTATCTGTGATCTTATCAAATTGAGAAAAATAATAGTCGATCGTTTTAATGAGTCTCTCCGGAGGTAATTTTTCAGCTACGAGGGTGAATCTTTTAAAATCTGCAAATAGAACGGTTACAGAAGCAAACTTTTTCGCCTTCACACGCCCATTTTGTTTTAATTCCTCTGCTGTTCGTTTAGGAAGGATGTTGAGGAGTAAACCCTCAGCACGATTACGCTCATTTTCGATAATATTGCTGGTCTTTTTGATGAAACGGTTCCGCCGGTATAACCCGATTGCCAGCAAAGCAATAAGGAACAAAACCACCGCAATGGAGATGACCAATGTTTGCTGGTTCTTTCTCTGTTCAGAAAGAAGGTCTATTTCGGCTTGTTTTTGTGATACTTCATAATCTGCTCTCAACCCAGCGATTTGTTGGGCCGTTGAAACATTATTCACGCTATCCCGGTAATTTATATAATCTTTATAATGAAAATAGGATTCTGGGATATTATTTTGTTTCTCATATATCCTGGCCAACCTTAAATTAGCTTCACTTATCTGATCTTTAAATCTATAGGTTTCAGCCAGATCTAGGCTCATAGTTGCATAATCCAGGGCAATACTATCCTCGTCCTTATCAATATTAATGTCGGCCATAGTATTTAAAAAAGTGCAAATCGAAGAGAACTGGTCAAATTTTTCCAGTATCTGTATAGCCTCTTGTAATTTAACTTCGGCAGAATCTGTTTTTCCTCTCTGGGCATCCAACATTCCCAAATTACCTTTTGCCATTCCCTGAGGTAATAATTCACCCTGATCTCTGAAGATTTTTTCAGATTCCTCGAAGTAAGCATAGGCTTGGTCTATTTTTCCGGCGCTCATATATTCATCACCGGCATTTAGTAATGCTATGGCTAAATAGCGTGTATTTTTAGATTCCCTGAAAAAGTTTATCGCTTCATTATAATATTTTACTGCCCTGGAATGGTTGTCTGTATAAGAATAAACATCTCCAATAGTTACCTTAAGGATTCCTTCACTGGTTTTGGAGGTTGAATAATCCATGGCCATGAAGTAATTCTCCAGAGCTTTGCTGTAATCTCCGGGATCTAGATAAGATGGGCCGTTTTGCAGAAGACCGTTAAAGATATGCGCTGTGCAAGCCTTTTTCTTCGCTGCTTCTATTAATTCATCTGAGTATTTACGTTTATCAGAAGATTCTATAGAATTAGATGAAATTTCCTGTAAAATTTCCAGCTTTTCTAGATAATCCAGTTTTTGATTGTTATAAACCTTCTTTAAACTATCTGCAATTTTTGGATCTTGTGAATAAAGTGAGAAAGAAGAAAAAACATAGAGAAGCCCGAACAAAAAATGCCGGAATTTAATCCTCAATGTGAAACTCTTATATAAAAGCATATATAGAATAATAACTTAGCCTACTACATTGAAAGTTTGAGTTTCGGATCAATTTCATAAGAATCCCAGGTTTGAGAACCTCTTCTCTTTACCTCAAATCTTATAGTATATTTTTCAGTATCTCCCGGATTTCCTGCCTGTACTCTCCCAACTATCACACCGGTCCCATTTTGCTCTTTAATTCTACCTTCACCAAGCAACTCCACTCCATACTCATGTTTAAATAATTTTATGCGTACTACGCCTCCACTCGAAGGAGTAGAGCTCCCTTTCCAGATTATGATATCACCCTTGTTTACTTCCAGGGTATAATCTTCATTACTGGTTTCTGCAGGTTGCCCAAAAGTGGCTGTTTCAGCAATATTATCTGCGTTTATATTTTCAGTATCAACTTCAAGTTTAATCATTTTATCCTGAGCATACAGAGACAGGTTGAAGCATAAAATACAGATGAAATAGATGAAAAAATTTACTTTAGATTTCATAATTGGTTGAATTTAGTTGGTTTGTAAAAAAACAAGTAGTCAGTTCCTGATTATGAAAATCAGTTTAGTGAAGTGGGGGAGTAAATTCCTAAAGGCGAATAAGCCCCTAAGAATCACTAATATAGGAAATAAATTTAACCACTTGATTTTTAGTTGAGTAATTTAACCTTCGTCTAGACTAACTTTTCCGGGAAGATCAAAATTTTTGCCTAATTTCAATATGGTGTAAAAGCTTTTAATGGTAAAATACCCATGAATAATTCAGAGCAGATATTCAATAAATACGCGGAGGAGTACCTGCAGAAATATGGTAATATGGACCTGTATTCTGAGACTTTGGAAATTTTTCTTAAAAATCTGGATCAAAATTCTGAGCTTCTTGAGCTTGCTTGTGGTCCCGGGAACCTTACAAAGAAACTACTCTCGATGCGACCAGATCTAAATATTCTTGGTTTGGATATCGCAGGTAATATGGTGAACCTGGCCAAAGTAAATAATCCCATGGCAAGATTTCTAAGAATGGACTGCCGGTTTATGTCCGGGATCGACAAGGAATTTGATGCAGTAATTGCCGGTTTTCTATTACCTTATTTAAATTCAGATGAGGTTCGAAAGCTTTTTAGGGATGTGAATAGTCTTCTTAAAGTGAATGGCATGTTTTTTTTAAGTACTATGGAAAGTGAAGAGCAGGAGGAAAGATGCCAAACTTCAGATTCCCATAAGCATGAAAAATTAATTACGAATGACCACGAGAAGTCGCAGGGGAGAAACAAATTAAAAATGGTTGATTGTGAATTAGAGGGTTCTTATTCGCTGGAAAATTATCAAAATAGAGATGGATTAAAAGACTTGATCCTTATTGCCAGAAAAAAAGATGATCTGAATTAACCTTTAAAATATGGGATACAAGAATTTAATTTTTCTTTTAATTGGCTTAATGGTGCTTTCAACTTCAAAATCTCAATCTAAAACTGATCCTTTAAAACTGGGTGTGATCGGTCTTACCCATACCCATGTGCACTGGATCCTCGGCAGGGAAAATGTGGGAGATATTAACATTGTGGGAATTGTAGAGCCCAATAAGGAACTGGCCGAAAGATATTCGAAGCAACATGGATTTTCCATGGACCTTGTTTATGAAACCAACGAAGAATTACTTGCCAGTGTGAAACCCGAAGCCGTTGCGGCATTCGGAACTATACATGAGCATTTAGAGGTGGTAGAAACCTTTGCTCCGGAAGGTATTCATGTGATGGTAGAGAAACCTTTGGCTGTAAGTCTTGAGCATGCTGAAAAGATGCAAGTCCTGGCGAAAAAGCATAATATTCATCTTTTAACTAATTACGAGACTACC
>CBDTXN010000028.1:0-18136 GCA_965364455.1 uncultured Flavobacteriaceae bacterium | reverse complement strand
ACTATGATATGGACCTTGCGAATAATTTTCATTTCAATTTCGTGGGAGAGAAAAAGGTAATTCTCTACCCGCCAGATCAAACCGGGTTGTTGTATAAAGTTCCATATTCTATAGTGAGTATGGAGATCATAGATATGGACGATCCCGACTTTGATAAATATCCGGCGTTAGCAAAGGCCAAGGGATTTGAAGCAAGATTAAAACATGGGGATGCGCTTTATATTCCCAGTCACTGGTGGCACTTTATTAAATATGAAACTCCGAGCTTGTCTATGACTTTAAGGTCGTTACCAAAATCGCCAAAACAGATCGCTGAGGTATTGAATAATTTATTGTTCGTGCGGAATTACGATAATTTAATGCGGAAAATTAAAGGGCAGAAGTGGATAGATCACAAGAACAGGATCGCAATTAAAAGAACCCATAGAAATGCAGGAATCGAAAATTGAGGAAGGAGCAAATGGAACTGGAGCAAATTACAAGAGTAAAAAGCATTTCAAAGTCAGACTTTATTAGGAAGTATGTTCAGCCGCAGAAACCGGTGGTAATTGAAAAATTAATAGAAGACTGGCCGGCATATGCAAAATGGGATCTGAATTATATCGAGAAAATGGCAGGGGATAAGACGGTTCCTCTGTATGACGATCGCCCTATTTCTTCTGAATATAAATTCAATGAGGCGCACGCAGAAATGAAAATGCGCGACTATATTGAGCTGCTAAAATCAAAGCCGACTAATTACCGCATTTTCCTTTATAACTTATTAAAGGAGGTGCCCGCTTTCCAGAAAGATTTTAGCTTCCCCGATGTTGGCTTAAGGTTTTTAAAGCAGCTACCTATGCTGTTTTTTGGAGGTGAAGGCTCCAGGGTATTTATGCATTATGATATAGACTACGCCAATATTCTTCATTTTCATTTCCACGGAAAAAAGCAATGTATCCTTTTTCCTCCTTCTGAAAGCAAACATCTCTACAAGGTTCCTCATTCCCTTATTAGCAGGGAAGATATAGATTTTAATAAGCCAGATTATAATAAATTCCCGGCTCTGAAAATGGCAAAAGGATTCATCACACAATTAAATCATGGGGATACTCTATATATGCCTGAAGGTTACTGGCATCATATGACCTATTTAACGGCAGGTTTTTCAATGAGTTTAAGGGCAACTCCGCGAACACTTACCAACTTTTCCAAGGCTGTTTATAATTTGATATTCATGCGTCATTTTGATAACTACATGAGGAAGTTAAGAGGGCAAAAATGGATAGATTATAAGAACAGGCAGGCGGTAGAGCGAACGCACAGGAAGAATGATATTAGTCTATAATATCATTTAGACAATCAAAAACCAGGGAAGATTCAAATCCTTTTCTTAAGAGATGATCAGCGATTTTTTTCTTCTTTTTAAAAGTATTGGGTTCAGTAATTTTATCCTTCTTCTTCTCGGCTAATTCGTAAAGCGTTTTTCTGTAATCAGATTCTTCGATCTCTGTTAATCCAAGCTTGATTATTGGAGATGATATCTCGCGCTTTTTAAGTTCCTGGGTGATCTTAATTCTTCCCCACTTCTTAATTCTGAATTTACCTCTAACAAAGCTTCTGGCAAATCGCTCCTCATTCAGGAAATTTTCCTGCATCAGTGTTATTATGATATTTTCCTTCGCTTCAGGGATCATTCTCATTTCATTCAACTTGTCTTCCACTTCCTTCTGCGAACGGTCGCGATAAGCGCAATAATGCATTAATTTTTGAAGCGCTTCTTTTACGGTATAGGATTTCTGGTCATGCTTCATCGCGGTAAAAGTAATTTTTTAAATTGATAGCCTGTATAATCAGCGTTAATATCAACCATGCCGCAAAGCAAAGAACTTCTGCAGCAACAACGTATTCAGTATTTAAGATCTTAACGCTAACGGGTTCACCGTAAAAAGTGAAACCCAGGATAAGGGTAAGGATACTAAGGAAAACAGAATATTTTCTCATGCTTCAAATATAGAATTTAGATCAAGAGAAGTGGTATTTCGATAAATCAAAAATTGATTTCCGCTGAAATTAAGGCATAAAAAAACGCCTTCCAATTGCTTGAAAGGCGTTTCTATTATTTGATCACTTTCCCGTCTTTGTCGTGAAAGTGGTACTCTAAATACGTGTAAGCATCGCGAGGTAAAATTTTCACCCAACGTTTGTGGTCAACAAACCACTTAGATCGGGGAGATGGAAAGCCTTTAGTTAAAAAGGCTGCAATAAATGGATGTGCGCTAAGCGTGATCTTTTTATGTTCTTTTTTGATCAGTTTTTCAAGGTCCACTTTGATCTTGTTCACCAAACTTATTGGTGCTTCAATTTCACCATCACCGTTAGGGTTTTCCTCACGGGTCTTGATGTTCATTTCTGGCCTTACGCGCTGTCTCGTAATTTGAACTAGTCCAAACTTACTTGGAGGCAAAATTTTATGTTTTGCCCTGTCGTCACTCATTTCATTTCTGAGGTGGTCATAAAGCTTTTTTCTGTTCTCAGCTTTATTCATGTCTATGAAGTCTACAACAATGATTCCTCCCATATCGCGAAGTCGCAATTGGCGGGCAATTTCTGTAGCACTAATCATATTTACCTCCAGAGCGGTATCTTCCTGGTTCTTGGATTTATTGGAACGGTTTCCACTATTCACGTCTATTACGTGCATGGCTTCTGTATGTTCTATTACCAGGTAGGCGCCTTTACTCATGGATACAGTGCGCCCAAAGGAAGTTTTAATTTGTCTTTCGATACCATTCTTCTCGAAAATGGGTTGGTTGGATTGATGCAATTTTACGATTGATTCTTTTTCTGGAGCGATCTCGCTCACATAATCTTTGATTTGAGTATAAAGCGTTTCATCATCTACGCAAATGGAAGTAAAAGAGTCATTAAAAATGTCTCTCAACAAGGACGAAGCCCTGTTCAACTCTCCAAGTACTTTAGAAGGGTGATGCGGTTTATACAATTTTTTACACATGGCTGTCCAGCGGCCTACTAAATTTTGTAGATCTCTGTCCAGTTCTGCTACTTTTTTGCCTTCTGCTACGGTTCTAACAATAACCCCAAAACCTTTGGGTTTAATGCTTTTTACCAGTCTCTTTAGGCGTTCCTTTTCGTCTTTGCTTTCAATTTTCTGAGAAACTGAAATTCGGTTTGAAAAAGGTACTAATACAATATAACGGCCTGGTAAGGATAGCTCTGAGCTAATTCTTGGGCCTTTTGTAGAGATTGGTTCTTTTACGATTTGAACCAGTAGCGACTGATTTGATTTTAAGACATCGGCGATAGAGCCGTTTTTGTCTATGTCTTTTTCAAAAGAAAAATTCTTTAAAGAATAATCTTTCAATTTACCTGTGCTTACACGTTTTATGAACTTCAATAAAGAAGATACCTGAGGTCCCAGATCATGATAGTGTAAAAAACCATCTTTCTCATAACCTACATTTACAAATGCGGCATTTAACCCAGGTACAGCTTTTCTAATCTTGGCAATATAAATATCACCTACATTAAATTTGTTGCTGTCCTCTTCTTTGTTGAGTTCAATAAGTTTTCCATCTTTTAATAAGGCAAAATCTACAGCAGAAGGTTCGGACCGGATAATTAATTCTTTGTCCACACTTCCAGATTTTTTATCCATATCTGTCTTTAAACAAACATAGATGGATTAAACATTATTTTTTCACAGGTTTTTAATCCTGAAGAAACCACTACGACATAAAAATGCCGTCCGGGGTTTCGATTTCAAAGAACGATTTAAATAAAAAAAGTAGTTGTCACACTACTTTTTCTTGTGGCGATTAGCTCTTCTTCTTTTCTTACGCTTGTGCGTAGCCACCTTGTGTCTTTTTCTTTTCTTACCACTTGGCATAGTGCAATATCATTTAAATTAATAAAAAGTTATTTGAGCCCCCGCAAAGCGGGAGATCTCAATTATTTTACTTCAACATTCGTTTTTACACCTTCAACAAAAATCTTTGCAGGCTTGAATGCCGGGATGTTGTGTGCAGGAATCTTGATTGTAGTGTTCTTGGAAATGTTTCTCCCGGTTTTCTCAGCTCTTGTTTTTACAACAAAGCTTCCAAAACCGCGAAGGTAAACGTTATCTCCGCTTTCAAGAGAAGTTTTCACCTCATCCATAAAAGATTCGATAGTAGCTTGTACGTCTCCTTTTTCCATTCCTAATTTTTCTGAAATGTTTGCTACGATATCTGCTTTCGTCATTTTCGTGCTATTTAAAATTATTAATTGGGGTTTCAATTTTTCAAGGGGGCAAATATAAGAATTAAATCTGCAATATTTCAAACCTAATTCACTAATAATAACGGAATAAACTCCTATTATTGTGGAGATTCTTTATTTACTATGGTTTTTTCCAATAGACTGATACATTGGTACTTGCAAAATAAACGTGATCTGCCGTGGAGAAAGGTGCACGAACCGTACCAAATTTGGCTTAGTGAAATTATACTTCAACAAACGCGAATAGAGCAGGGTTTGCCCTATTTTTATAACTTTGTTGAAGCTTATCCAACGGTTTTCGATTTAGCGAATGCTCCGGCAGATGAAGTGTTAAAACTCTGGCAGGGATTAGGTTATTATTCCCGGGCCAGAAACCTTCATGAATCTGCAAAATACGTAGCTTTTGAACTAAATGGTGAATTTCCTGATTCTTATAAAGGACTTCTGAAATTAAAAGGAGTTGGCGATTATACCGCCAGTGCAATTGCTTCCATCTGTTATAATGAACCGGTTGCAGTAGTAGACGGTAACGTTTACAGGGTTTTGTCCAGGATTTTTGGAGTAGATACTCCTATTAATAGTACGCCGGGTATAAAGGAATTTAAGAAACTTGCCCAGGAATTACTGGATAAGGAAGATCCGGCAACCTTTAACCAGGCCATTATGGAATTTGGAGCCTTGCATTGTAAGCCACAGAACCCCCTATGTCATACCTGTCCCTTTAACGATAGTTGTCTAGCTCTAAAAGATGGTAAGATCAAGGAACTTCCAGTGAAATTGAAAAAGACCAAAGTCAAAAAAAGGTATTTCAATTACCTGGTCTTTGATATTGAAAATGATAGAACCATTCTTGAACAGCGTACCGGTAAGGGGATATGGAATGGACTGTACCAATTTCCACTGGTAGAATCTAAATCTCTCGTAGCTGAAAATGAACTAAGTAAATTAGATCAATTTCAAGAATTGGTGGAGGAGAAATCTTATTCTTTAGAGCTATATAATGAAGAACCAGTAATACATAAGTTGTCTCATCAACATTTATATACCAGATTTTGGCTGGTAAATTCAGATAGTAATTCTGAAAAGACGGTTAGCCTGGAAAGAGTATTGGAATATCCGGTTCCGGTGCTTATCGGAAATTTTTTGAATGAATATCTTCCGGATGATTATAAATAGTTCCTTGTTTATATCTTTGCAGGTTTTTGCGTATTCCGCTGAAAATTTTTAGTATTTTAGAATAAATTTTAATCCCAAAAGCCGTTTTTCGGTCATAAAAAATTAAGTAATGACAGGTACATTGAACAAAGTAATGTTAATTGGACATACAGGTGATGACGTGAAAATGCATTATTTTGAAGGAGGTGGCTCAATTGGCCGTTTCCCACTTGCTACTAATGAAAGTTACACTAACAGAACTACCGGGGAGCGGGTAACAAATACCGAGTGGCATAATGTCGTGGTAAGGAATAAGGCTGCCGAGTTCTGTGAGAAATATCTGAAGAAGGGTGATAAGGTTTACATAGAAGGACGTATAAAAACTCGTAAATGGCAGGATGACCAGGGTAATGAAAAGTACTCGACCGAAATTCATTGTACAGAGTTTACATTTTTAACTCCTAAGAATGAATCTGGAGCTGAGCCTTCAGGTGGTAACCCTCAAATGAGCGGTAATCAGCCTTCAAAACCTAAAAATGATAGCGTTGCAAATAAGAATGAGTCTTTCTCTCAACAAGAAGAGGAAGATGATTTGCCATTCTAAGTCTAATTAAAATTTTTGTCTTTGGATTCGGAACCTCCCAGTTTGCTTTTGTTTTTGGCCACAATGGGACTTACCCAACTTATCAGCTTAATATCTTTATTTGTGCTATTGCTGTGTTCTGCGCTAATATCTGGGGCAGAGGTGGCATTCTTTTCCCTTACTCCGGCTAATTTTATAACCGAAGACGGGAAAAGATCTAAAACTCAGAATATTGTTATCAATCTCCTGGAAAAGCCAAAAAAACTTCTGGCTACCATTCTGGTCGCAAATAATTTTATAAACATAGCTATAGTATTATTGTTTGATAACCTGGCTGATGATCTTTTTGCCGGCGTTAACACTGAGTTCTATGGAATAGATCTGAGGTTTCTCTTTGAAGTTGGCCTGGTAACCTTTCTTATTTTGCTATTTGGTGAGATTTTACCAAAAGTATATGCCAGCAGGAATAAGGTTCAGTTTTCCAATTTCATGGCCTATCCAATTAATATTCTGAACAGTCTTTTTTCTCCTTTAAGTACTCCCATGCGGGCGGTTACCATATACTTTCATGAAAAGTTCGGTAAGCAGAGATCGTTTATAAGTATAGATCATCTTTCCCAGGCACTGGAATTAACCAGTGAAGAAGATACGACCAGGGAAGAACAAAGGATCCTTCAAGGAATTGTAAGTTTTGGAAATACTGATACCAAACAGGTGATGAGGCCTAGGATGGATATTTTTGCCCTGAACGAGGAGAGTTCATTCCTGGAAATATTTCCTGAAATCATTGAAAATGGATACTCCAGAATTCCCGTTTTCAAAGAAAATGTGGATAACGTAATTGGCATACTATATATTAAAGACCTGTTGCCTTATCTCAATGAAAAGAAATTCGACTGGACATCCCTTTTGCGAGAACCATATTTTGTACCGGAGAATAAAAAACTGGATGACCTCTTAAATGAATTTAAAGACAAGAAAAACCATTTGGCTATCGTTGTTGATGAATACGGAGGTACCAGTGGGCTTATTTCTCTGGAAGATATCATTGAAGAAATCGTAGGAGATATAAGCGATGAATTCGACGATGAAGATCTTATATATTCCAAGCTTGACGAGAATAATTTCGTTTTTGAGGGTAAAACTCCATTGAAAGATTTCTATAAGATCGCAAAAATAGAAGACCCTACTGTTTTTGAAGATCAGAAGGGAGAAGCCGATACTATGGCTGGGTTCCTACTTGAGATCTCGGGAGGTTTCCCTAAAAAGAATGATGTCATTACCTTCCTTAATTACTCTTTTAAGATAGAGGTGATAGACGATAAACGCATTAAACAGATTAAATTGAGTATAAACGCAGTATGAGGAAAATAATGGCTCTTTTATTGATCTCTTTTCTATGCTTTTCATGTAAGGATGATCCAAGGCCTAAGCCAAAAGGATTCCTTGCTCTGGAATATCCTGAAGCAAACTACGAGAGATTAAATATAGGCTGTCCTTATACTTTCGATAAGAATGCTATCGCTGAGGTTTCGCCTTCCAGAAACCGTATTCCTTGCTGGATTCAGCTAGATTATGAAAAAATGAAAGGTTCTATTTTTATAACCTATCAGCCGGTTAGGAATAACCTGGATTCTTTACTTGCTGATGCTCAGAAATTACCCCTTCAGCATACCATCAAAGCAGATGTTATTGAGGGGGATGTCTATACCAATGATTTCAATAATACCTACGGAATGTTCTATGAAGTAGAAGGAGATGCTGCGTCTCAGGCTCAATTTTACCTTACCGATAGTACAGACCATTTTCTTACTGGATCTGTTTATTTTGAAAGTCTTCCAAATTTTGATTCTATAGTGCCTGCAGCCGATTATCTTAAGAAGGATATCCGGCATTTGATGGAAAGTCTGCAGTGGAATTATTAACAATGCCTGTTTGTAACATAATTTACTAGTCTGTTAAAACATTGTCAAAAAGAGTTATAATTGTTAGATAAACTAAAAATTTAGCAATTATGAAGCAATTTTCTTTGAGTTATTTCAAAGTTTTTTTCTTGCTGCTTTGTCCTTCATTACTTTTTTCTCAGGAAGTACTTGAAGGAAGAACTATTAATGAAGCTACCGGAGAAGCGGTGCCCTTCGTTAATGTTATAGAGAAAGGAACAAGTAATGGAACTACCAGTGATTTTGATGGTAACTATTCGCTTACCGTTCAATCACTCCCCACAACTTTGGTGTTCTCCTATTTAGGTTTTGAAACTCAGGAGATAAATGTTACAGATACTTCACCCCTAACGGTAGGATTAGATGAATCTGCAGCAGCGCTAGATGAAGTGGTTGTGACTGGATTAGCCTCTTCAACAAAAAGGGCCAATGCAGCTAATGCTGTTGCATCTGTTTCTGCGGAAGAATTAACCGGAGTAACTGTTCAGTCGGGATTAGATGGTGCGCTTTCAGGTAAATTTAATGGAGCGGAAATTAAAGCCAACTCAGGAGCGCCGGGTGGAGGTATATCTATGCGTTTAAGAGGTGTAACTTCTATTTTTGGAGATCAGCAACCCTTATTTATCGTTGATGGAGTATATGTAGACAATTCGTCTATTGGTTTAGGAAACAATATTGTTAGTCAGGCCGCCGGTGGTGGAAATCCTTCAACTAACCAGGATGACGCTTCCAACCGTATCGCAGATATAGATCCAGAAGATATTGAAAGCGTTGAGATCCTTAAAGGAGCTTCTGCCGCCGCTATCTATGGATCCCGTGCTGCAGGAGGTGTTGTTCTTATTACAACAAAAAGGGGTAAACTTGGGAAACCGAGAGTTTCTTTTTCTCAGGTTGTAGGTCTAAGAAGTCCAACACAACTTCTTGGATTAAGAGATTATACGCAGGAACAAATAACTGCTTTAGGTGGTCCCGATAATGCTGTTTTAAATGATTATGAGGCAGAACTTTTCGATAATACTGTAGTATCCTCTACCACGCGATTCTCTACATCTGGTGCTAATGAGAGAACTGATTATTTTTTAGGAGTTACTCACAGGGATGAGCCAGGACTGGTAGATAATACCGGTTATAATAAGAGCTCGGTAAGACTGAATATCGGTCAGCGATTTACCGACTGGTTGGATCTTTACGTTACCAGTAACTATATTAATTCAGAATCAGATCGAGGTTTCTTCAATAATGGTAATGCCAACAGAACTGTTGGTTATGCTTTGGCATTTACTTATCCATGGGAAGATTTGTATCCTGTAGATGGCGTTTATCCTCCGGGAGGTGCAGGATCTAACGTTCTTGAAACAGTTGCTTTGACCACAAACAGGGAAGAGGTTAACCGTTTTATTGGAAGTGCCAAGACTAATATTAAATTGCTAACTGGAGATTTCCAAAGATTAAAACTTGTGCTTGAAGGTGGTTTTGACCAATATACCTTAAGAACTACCAGTATTTTCCCAAGAGGACTTACTTATTTTAGAGATCCAACTTCTTTAGGGGGTGTGTCTATTTCAGGAACTACTGTTAATACGAACTATAACTTATCTGCATTCCTGGTTCATAATCTGGATCTTGATAACGGACTTTCATTTACGACTCAGGCGGGTAGTTTCCTTCAGGATTTTAACAGGAATACGGTTATAACCATTGCTACAGGTCTAAATGGTTCACAAACCAATTTAGGTCAGTCTACCAATGTTTCAACTAACCAAACTATTCAGCCGCAAAAGGATAAAGGATTTTTTGTTCAGGAGGAGATCAATTTCAGAGATCAGATTATTGGTACAGTAGGACTACGTGGGGATAAATCAACCAATAACGGTGATGCCAATGAGATGTATTATTATCCAAAAGCCAACCTGGCGGTGAATATACATCAGTTCGACTTCTGGGATTCTCAAACGATAAGTATGCTTAAACCCAGGATCGCTTATGGTGAAGCTGGACGTTTTCCAAACTTTAATGACCGTTTCTCTTTAATGAATGCTCAGTTTATTGGGGGGAGTTCAGGACTTAGTCCGGCGAATTTAAGAGGTAATCCTGATATTGGTCCGGAAAGGCAAACTGAATTAGAGTATGGTCTTGACTTCGGCTTATTCGAAAACAGACTGGATTTATCAGTTTCCTTCTATAATAAGGCTATTAAAGACTTGCTTATTCAGTCAGACGTACCTACTTCCTCTGGATTTACAACGAAAGTGGTTAACGGGGGAGAGCTGGAAAACCGCGGGGTTGAATTGGGCTTAAATGCCATTGTGATGGAAAAGGATAATTTCTCCTGGAATGCAAATTTTAAATGGTGGAAGAATACATCTGAAGTTACAAGTCTTGATGTTCCCTCTTTTACTGAAGGAGGATTTGCGGCTTCTTTGGGTACATTCCTGATCCAGGAAGGTAAAAGTGCTACTCAGATAGTTGGAACCTACGATGCCAGCGCCTATACACCTGAAGAGATCGCTGAAAGGGATCCTGAAGGTGATGGATTCTTTGTATATGGAAATGCTGAACCGGATTTTCAAATGTCCTGGTATAACGAGATCAGTTTCGGAAATTTCGATTTCACATTCTTATGGCACTGGAAGCAAGGTGGAGATAATATAAATTTAACTACCTTATTGTATGACCTTGCAGGAACAACCTGGGATTATAATGATACAGGTTTAGACCCAAGTGGAGAACTTTCTAATGGTGATTACAGGGCAAGTCAGGGATTTGTAAATCCAGATCCGTTTATTGAGGATGCCGGATATTTTAAATTGAGAGAGGTTGGATTATTTTATACATTACCAGATGACCTTATCAAGTACACAAAGAACATTAAGGTTGGTATTTCAGGTAGAAACCTTATCAACATCTTTGACTATAATAGTTATGATCCTGAAGTTTCTAACTTTGGAAATAATGTATTAGCAAATAACGTTGAGGTAACTCCTTATCCTGCATCGAAATTTGTGAATTTTCATCTAAACGTTAACTTCTAAAAGAAAACAATCATGAATAAATTATCAAAAACGTTCATCTTCATGTTTGCATTAATACTCTTCTCGGGTTGCGAATTAGATGATATAGAAAATCCAAATGCTCCTACGGTAAGTAGTTTTGCTGATGGTGCCACAGAGGCCGATATTCAGTTGTTAGCAACCGGATTAGAAGCTATTATGAGAAGTGATCTTGAATTCCATTATGATACGGTGAGTATTCTGGGAAGAGAATACTATGACCTAACTGGTGTAGATCCTCGTTATACAGGAGAACTACTGAAAGGACCGCTGGATAATAATGGTTTCTTGACCACACGTTCTTATGCCGCCTGGTATAAGGTGGTTAAATCGGCTAATATTTTAATTGAAGCCGTTGAAAATTCAGCAGCTGGATTTGACGATCAGCAAAAGAACAGTTATTACGGTTATGCAAAGACCTTGAAAGCTTATGCATTACTTATGGTGGCCAACAGGCAATATACTAATGGGATTCGTCTGGATGTTGGAGACCCGGATAATCTTGGACCTAACGTAGATTATGAAGTTGCTCTGGAAGGTATTATGAGTTTGCTAAATGAAGCTAATTCCGATCTTTCAAATGCAACTGAAGATTTTGTCAATTTAAGCGCCGGATTCGAGGGATTTGATACTGCTTCAAGTTTTAATGAGTTTAACCGAGCCCTAGCAGCAAGGGTAGCTTTGTATCAGGGTAACGACCAGATGGTTTTAAGTTTACTTGATAATTCTTTTATGGATCTTGACGGTGATCTTTATGCCGGACCGGCCCATATTTTTGGTTTAACTGGAAACGATATTGTTAATAATCAGTTTCACGTTCCATTACAGTCTGGTCAGGAATTCATGGCTCATGATTCATGGGTTGAAGATGCTGAAGCCGGAGATACTCGTGTTGATGAGAAAGTAGTTGAACTTCCAGGAGGTACTATGTTCGACGGTCTGTCTGCAGATTACCAGGTGGCTGTTTACGACAGTAATATAGATCCTGTTTATTTGATCAGAAATGAAGAACTGATCCTTATCTATGCTGAAGCAAATATTGGAATTGATAACGATGAGGCTGTTGAAGCTATTAATATTGTTAGAAATGCTGCGGGCCTTTCAGATTATTCAGGATCAACAGATGAGAGTAGTCTTTTGGATGAGGTATTAATGCAAAGGCGATATTCCTTATTCGCTGAAGGACACAGATGGGTGGACCTTAGAAGACTGGATATGCTAAATGAAGCTAATATTCCCTTGGATCGTACCGGGGATAATATAATTGCAGCTTTCCCAACACCGTTCACCGAGCAGTTGAACTAATTTTAAAATCAACTAAAACTGATAAACCCCGACTTTTGTCGGGGTTTATTTTTTAAACACCTATAGTAAATCTAATATTGTTTTTATAAAGAATTCGTGACCTTAATATATCTTCGCAAACTCTAAAAACATTGCTTTGAAAAATCTAAAATGGATCTACCTTATTATACTATCAGTTGTTTGGGGAAGTTCCTTTATCCTTATCAAAAAGGCTCTTATTGGTTTAACCGCATTACAGGTGGGTTCGTTCAGGATCATTTTTGCAGCTTTTTTCCTCATATTGGTAGGATTTAAAAGTATTAGCCGCTTAACAAAAAGACAATGGAAGTGGATCATTTTTTCGGGTTTCCTGGGTTCATTTTTTCCTGTTTACCTTTTCTCTTTTGCCGAAACTGAAATTGATAGTGCTATAGCTTCCATTTTAAATGCTACCACTCCAATTCTAACCTTGATTTTCGGAGGTTTTTTCTTTAAGGCAGTATTCACCCAAAATAAGATTTTAGGTGTGATCATTGGGCTGCTGGGAACAGTTGGGCTTATTTATAGTGGAGCAAGTATTAATCCAGATCAGAATTATCTTTATTCGCTTTTTGTGGTGATGGCAGCCGCCTGTTATGCTATGAACGTGAATATCTTAAAAACAAGGATGAGCGATATTTCTCCCCTGGGAATTGCTGCGGGAAATTTTTCGGTGCTATTGATTCCGGCACTTTTAATACTGTATTACACAGGTTTTTTTACAGCGCAAATTTCTTCAGAAGTTGAACTATCGGTAATGTATGTGGCTATTTTAGGCGTAATGGGTACGGGTGTGGCCATGATAATTTTCAACAAACTTGTTCAGATCTCAGATCCTGTTTTTACCACTTCGGTAACTTATACCATTCCGGTTGTTGCTTTAGGTTGGGGTATCCTGGATGGAGAGGTTTTTAGTTTCTGGCAACTGATATCTGCCCTGGTGATCCTTGTTGGAGTTTTTATCGTGAACAGGTCAAAAGATATCATCTCACGATTTAGAAAACAGGCAACATAAAAAAAGCCCCGTTTCCGGGGCTTTAATAATTATTTTTTGCATTGATTTATTCAGTTGCAAAATCTTCTTCAGAAACTCCTTCGTTAATAAGGATTTCAGAAACTTCAAATTCGAAAGATTGTGGTCCCATGCTTTGAGCGATCATAAATGGGAATTTAACTCCACTTACCTCTCTGTAATCACTAAAAGTAGAAGGGATGCTCATGGTTTGACCTGCTTGAGAGATCGTTTTAACCGACTTAAGTTTCAGTCCACTTTCTACAGAGTAAAAGCTGGTGTTGTTTTCATCCATTTTTACTACATAAGCGTCAGCTCCATTTACCTGCTCGATACCGGTTACTTCTGCATCTCCAACAGTTAATTCTGGGAAAGGATTGGCGTCTACTTTTGCAGCTTCGATCTGTTCCTCGTTATATGGCATTTTTTGACCCTGGGCCATTACAAATCCTGATTCACCATCAAAAACCTGTTTGTTCATCACATTTCCGTTCATGGAAATTGCCTGGTAAGATTTACCATTGGTTGTTTGCTTTGATTCAAGGTTAAGTTTCATTCCCTGGATTTCTGCAGAAGCAAGCATTACCATGCTCTCAACATCATTTACAGCCTCTTCACCTCCGATGGCATCAATGTATTTAGAAAATACAGTTTCTGCATTTACTGAAGGATCTACAGCTTTAGCAACAGGCTTTTCAATTTCTTCACCCAGCTTATTGTAGTATTTCACGGGAATAGATTTTCCGTTGAATTCTATTTTCTCAAGGTTTTCAGCAATGTCTGAAGCTTTTCCAGCAACAACAATTCTCATGTTATCTGTCTGGTAATATTTATTAGCTACACGCTTGATATCTTCAGCAGTAACCTCATTGATCCTCTTTAGGTAATTCTCGTAGAAATCTTCAGAAAGATCATTTGTCTTAATATTAAGTGCGTAGTTTGCAAGAGTCGAAGGACTTTCAAGTCTAAGCACGAAATTTCCAGCAAATTTATTTTTGGCATTTTCAAGGGTCTCAGCCTCCACCAATTCAGTTTTAATTCTGTTGATCTCTTTAAGTGACTCTACAATCGCACTGTCTGTAACCTCATTTCTAACACTTGCCGAAGCAACAAATCTAGAGGCATATTTATCTGCACCTGTGTTTGATCTTGCACCGTAAGTATAACCCTTATCTTCTCTAAGGTTCATGTTAAGGTAACTACCAAAACTACCACCTAGGATCTGGTTTGCAACCAATACAGGGAAATAATCATCATCAGACATCTTTAGATCGATGGTGTTCTGAAGTCTTAATTCGCTCTGTACTGCGTTTGGCATATCAATTAGATTGATCTGAGTTTCTGAAGCATTAGTTACTTCAGGAAGATCTTTAGTAACAGGGGCTCCTTTTGCCCAGCTTCCAAAATTCTTTTTGGCTAACTTCTTTACTTCTGAAGTCTTTACATCTCCAATAACTACCAGGTATGCATTTGCAGGTTTGAAGTAGTTATTATAGAACTTCTCAACATCCTGAAGATTTACCTGTTCAGTATTCTCAACAGTAGCAAATTCTCCGTAAGGGTGGCTTTTACCATAAGCTAAAGCTGAACTAACTCTGCTAGCGATAGCTCCAACATTTTTCTCGTTAGACTTTAGTCCTTCAATTTGCTTTGTTTTCTCAGCTTCAAATTCTTCCTGGGTGAATTTTGGTCTTAAAGCTCCTTCAGCCATAAGCTCCATAACTCTAGGGAAAAATTTAGATAAAGAACTTGCGTAAACACTCTCAGATCCAAAATTGATATTTGCACCTAAAAAGTCTACTTCCTCATTAAATTCATCTTTAGACATATTCTCTGTTCCGGTTCCCATAAGAGAAGATACTAATCCTGAAGTAGCAGGCTTAGCTTCGGCATGAGGAACGTTGTCTATGATAAGAGATGCAGAAACCCTTGGTAATTTATGGTTTTCTACAACTAATACCTTTAAACCGTTATCCAGTACAAATTCATCTGGTTGACCCAAATTAATTTTAGGAGCAGGACCTGGTTCAGGTTGTTTAGATCGATCTACCTGCGCAAATGACGCTGTGGTCAAAAAACAGGCTATAAATAATGTAAGTAAATTAAATTTCATTCTATATGTTTTTTAGTTTATTCCTCAGCACTTTCAGGTAGGTAGTCTAACTCTAATCTCTGATCTTTATTAAGATACTCATTAGCTACTCTCTTGATATCTTCTCTGGTAATATCTCTATAGATCTCGATCTCTTCGTTGATAAGATCGGTATCACCATATAATACACTGTAAGTTGCAAGCGAAGAAGCGATTCCCTGAATACTGCTGTTAGAATTCACAAAACGGTTCTCAAATTTATTCTGAAGTTTTTCATATTCCTTTTCAGAAATAAGCTCATTCTTAAGTTTTGCAATTTCTTCGTCCATTGAGGTAGCAAGAGTATCTAAAGGAGTTTCACCTAAGGCAAGAGCTCCCATGACATAAGTACCATAATCTTCCTGAGATCTTGGGAATGCAAGTACCTGTAAGGCTACTTTTTCTTCATCTACCATCTTTCTATACATTCTAGAACTTCTTCCGTCGGTAAGAATTGAAGAGATCATATCCAGTACATAAGCATCTTTGTCTTTCATGGAAGGTGTACGGTAAACAAATAATTTAGCCGGGATCTGGATATTACTATCATATTCTGTAGCAGTAATAGTCTCAGTGATCGGCTTTTCTTCGATATCTACACGCTCTACCTCATTTCCTGCAGGGATATCTGCGAAATATTTAGAGATCAATTTTTCAGTCTCTTCCATATCGATATCTCCGGCAACTACCAAAGTTGCATTAGTTGCACCATAGTATTTTTTGAAGAAAGCTTTGAACTCATCAAGCTCTGCAGCATCAAGATCTTCCATAGTACCAATTACAGAGTTCTTGTAAGGGTGCTGGTCAAAAACATATTTGTTGATCCCGGTAGAGTAAATGATCTTACCGTAAGGAGCATTGTCAATTCTGGAACGCTTTTCTTCCTTTACAACTTCATTCTGTGTCTCAACACCTATTTCGTTGATCACAGGCTGAAGCATTCTTTCAGATTCCATCCATAATCCTAACTCAAGGTTGTTAGATGGGAAAGTTTCATAATAATAGGTTCTGTCTTGTGTGGTGTTAGCATTATTGCTACCTCCATTGGCAGCAACGATGTCGAACCATTTACCACGTTCAATATTCTCGGTTCCTTCAAATAATAGGTGCTCAAAAAAGTGGGCGAAGCCTGATCTTCCTTCTTCTTCATCCTTAGCTCCTACGTGGTACATAACACCAACAGTTACCACAGGGGCAGTATTATCCTGGTGTAAAATCACATCCAGGCCATTATCTAATTCATACTCAGTGAATTCAACTTCCTGAGCAAATCCTGCTATTCCAAGAAATAGAGAGCAGGATAATAGCTTTAATTTGTTAATCATTTTAAATAGTTTTTTTCAATTGTGGTTATTAGTAACAGTTAGGGCTAAAAAGTTACATAAATAGACATTTAATTTTGGCTATTGTGCGTAATGTGTTAAAATTAACATGCTATTAAGGCAATAACTGATACAATTTTTGGAAATTTAGATAGAAAATTTAAAAATGCTATGAGTAAAATCAAAATTCCTATTACATATGGAGTGGTCATTGCGGCCGGACTTATTGCCTACTTTTTAATTCTTTCTATTTTCGGAGCCCATGTAAACCCAATATTCAGTCTTTTCAATGGAGTGATTATGGGTGTTGGGATGTTTGCCGCCCTGAAGCAATACCGAATTCGGAAAGGAGATAAATTCAAGTATCAAAAAGGTTTTATGGCAAGCCTCTTAACAGGATTTAATGCTACTATAATCTTTACCATATTCTTCGGTTTATATTCAACCGAATTTAATCCCGGTTTTCTGGATGATCTTATTACTGTTTGGATCAAGGATTATAATACCCATATCGGGATAGTACTTTTTGTAGTTGCGGTAATGGGGTTCGCTACCAGTCTTGTACTAACCTTAGCCTATATGCAATTATTTAAGGACTCCTGGAATACAAAAGAAGCAAAAAAGCACACCTTGTAATACCTTCTGAAAATTCAAAAAACCTTTGTGGATTAATTAATTAGAATTATATTTGCACCCGCTTGCGTGAAAACGTGAGTTGTATTTTATGTATTTAAATAATTAATTATACGCTATGTACGCAATTGTAGAGATAGCAGGGCAGCAATTTAAAGTTGCAAAAGACCAGAAGGTTTACGTAAACCGTTTAGCAGGAGAAGAAGGAGATAGTATCTCTTTCGATAAAGTTCTTCTTACTGCAGATGGTGATAATGTAACCGTAGGCGCCCCGGCTATAGAAGGAGCTCTTGTAGGAGCAAAGATCAACCGTCACCTTAAAGGTGATAAAGTGATCGTATTCAAAAAGAAAAGACGTAAAGGTTACCGTGTAAAGAACGGACACAGACAATCTCTAACTGAAATTCTTATTGAAGGGATCGACCTTAAAGGAGGTAAAAAAGCATCTACTAAGAAGGCTGAGCCTAAAAAAGAAGAAGCTAAAAAAGAATCAAAGAAGTCTGAAGCCAAAACTGATAAGAAATCAGAAGATCTTAGCAACCACACTGTGGTAGAGCTTAAAGAAATGGCTAAGGAAAAAGGTATCGAAGGATACTCTTCTATGAAGAAAGCAGAATTAATTGCTGCATTAAGCTAAATTTAAACTACTAAAAACGAAATAAAATGGCACATAAAAAAGGAGTTGGTAGTTCGAAGAACGGTAGAGAATCAGAATCGAAACGTT
>CBDTXN010000027.1:0-18260 GCA_965364455.1 uncultured Flavobacteriaceae bacterium | reverse complement strand
CAAAACAGAAAGAAAGCCACAACCACACTGGCTGAGAGTTAAACTTCCTACCGGTAAAAAATACACCGAACTTAGGAGCCTCGTAGACAAGTATGATCTTCATACTATATGTACTTCCGGTAGTTGCCCTAATATGGGAGAATGCTGGAGCGAAGGTACAGCCACATTCATGATCTTAGGTAACATTTGCACCAGGTCATGCGGTTTTTGTGGAGTTAAAACCGGAAGGCCGGAAACTGTAGATTGGGACGAACCAGAAAAAGTTGCCAGATCTATAAAGCTAATGCAAATCAAGCATGCTGTGGTAACCAGTGTAGACCGTGATGACCTTAAAGACATGGGGTCTATTATCTGGGCCGAAACTGTAAAAGCAATTCGCAGGATGAACCCGGAAACTACGCTGGAAACCCTTATTCCAGACTTCCAGGGAAATGAGAGAAATATAGATAGAATTATAGAGGTAATGCCTGAAGTGGTTTCTCATAATATGGAGACTGTTAAGAGGCTTACCCGAGAGGTTAGAATACAGGCTAAATATGACCGTAGTCTTGCTGTTTTAAAATATTTAAAGGATAACGGGATAAGAAGAACCAAATCTGGTATTATGCTTGGACTTGGTGAGCAGGAAGAAGAAGTAATCCAGACTTTAAAGGACCTTCGTGAAGCAGGAGTTGATGTGGTTACAATTGGCCAATACCTCCAACCAAGTAAAAAACATTTACCTGTTAAGCAATTCATTACTCCAGACCAGTTTAAAAAGTATGAAGAAATTGGGCTTGATTTAGGATTTAGACATGTAGAAAGTAGTGCTTTGGTAAGATCTTCCTATAAAGCGCAAAAACATATTAACTAAGCTGTGAATGGCTGAAACAATTAATATTGCCATTAATGGTTTTGGCAGAATTGGCAGAAACCTCTTTAGAAAACTACTTGACCATCCGGTAATAAATGTTGTGGCTATCAACGATATCTACGACACTAAAAGTCTTGCTCACCTTCTAAAATACGATAGTATTCACAGGGCTTTAAAAGCTGAAGTTTCTTCAACAGATTCTGAAATCATAGTCAATGAGAATAAGGTTCCGTTATTAAATTTCGAAGACCCCAAAGATATCCCGTGGAGTGAATACCATGTGGATTATGTCATTGAATCATCAGGGAAATTTAAAGATGAGAACTCTTTAAAAGGCCATTTAAAAAAAGGAGTAAAAAAAGTAATACTTTCGGTTCCACCGCAGGATGACAATATTAAAATGGTTGTTCTTGGGGTAAATGAGGATATCCTTGATGGATCTGAAAAAATCATTTCAAATGCTTCCTGTACTACCAATAATGCAGCACCTATGCTTAAGGTGATCCATGATCATCTGGAAGTAACCCAGGCATATATTACGACTGTACATTCCTACACTTCAGATCAAAGCTTGCATGACAAGCCACATAAGGACTTAAGAAGAAGTAGAGCTGCAGCACAGTCGATTATTCCCACGACAACCGGCGCAGCAAAAGCTTTAACAAGTATTTTCCCAGACCTGAGTGAAGTAATTGGAGGTTGCGGAATTAGAGTACCGGTACCAAATGGTTCACTCACCGACATGACCCTGAATGTTAAAAAAGAGACTACCATAGAAGAAGTCAACTCTTTATTCAGGAAAGCTGCTAAAACCAACTTAAACGGTATCCTTCAATATACTGATGATCCCATCGTCTCTGTAGATATTTTAGACAGCGAATTTAGTTGCATTTTTGATGCCCAAATGACTTCGGTTATTGGAGGAAAACTTGTAAAACTTATCGGCTGGTACGACAACGAAATTGGCTACTCAAGCCGTCTTATCGATTTAATTTTACTCATTAACGATAAATAGCTATATTTAACAATATTAACAGCTTCTAGCTATTTTCCCGAATGAAGAACTTAAAGCTTTTCCTAATACTAATTTTTAGCTTTGTTATTTTGAGTTTCCAGGATTCACAAATTAGTGAGACAGAGCCAAAACCTGAACAGATCAAACAACTTCTTTCCAAGGCAGAGAATTCTGTTGATATGATGCTTTTTGATAAAGCTCAGGCTCAACTTAATAAATCCCTGGAACTAGCCAAACGCATTAATCATGACAGATACGTTGCATTAACCAGTAGTATACTGGCAAGAATGTACCATGTTCGCCATGAATATGATAAAGGAATTACTCAACTGGAAAGGGCAATTTCCATTCAAAGGAGAATAGATG
The DNA here is from genome assembly GCA_965364455.1 of uncultured Flavobacteriaceae bacterium. GTDB lineage: Bacteria > Bacteroidota > Bacteroidia > Flavobacteriales > Flavobacteriaceae > Christiangramia. The sequence goes on along the minus strand of CBDTXN010000027.1, from coordinate 16,026 downwards.
ATAAGGCCGGCCTGCACTACTCCTATATCATGTATGGAAAAATACTGAACTCAAAAGATGAAAAGATCAGGGCTCTAAAATATCTGGATCTGGCTAATGAATACTACGAAGGAGAAGGTGATATTGAACAATTAGGAATAATTGCTTTAAACAAGGCTATTGTATATCTCGGAGATAAAGAAAAAATAGGTCTGGCAATGTCTGAACTCAATAAAGCTGAAGAATATCTGCAGGACAGCACCAATGGATATGAACTTACCAGGCTTGATTATTATTTAGCAAGAGCTTACCTGATTCAGAAGGATTATACCAAAGCCGAAAAAGCCGCGAAGGAATCACTTGCTATTGCAGAAAATGGAAACTTCACTGGGATGACCATGTATACCTATGGTATCTTGAGTGAAATCGAAGAATACAGAAATAATCCTTCCGGCGCACTGGTATATTTAAAAAAAAGGAATGAAATAAGAGATGCGGTATTTGACGCAAATAAAGAAGCTCTTGCTACCGAATTAAATGAAAGAGCGGGTGTTGATGCCCTAAAAACTACTCTTGACGAGTTAACGCTTCAGAATGCTGAACAGGAAAAAACTTTAAAAGTTAATAAGCTTACTACCATCTTAAGTGTTGCATTAATTACCATATTATCACTTCTAACCCTTTCTCTATATAAGAACAATAATTTAAGGGCAAGGGCAAACGAGCTGCTGCAAAAGAAGAATTCAGAATTGGTCCTTGCTAAGGAAAATGCCGAAAAAGCATCTTTAGCAAAAGCACAATTTTTAACTACTATAACTCATGAATTAAGGACTCCTCTTTATGCGGTTACCGGGCTCACTCATTTACTATTGGAGGAAAGCCCGACTGAAAGCCAGAGAGAACACCTGAATTCACTGAAATTCTCAGGGGAATACCTGTTATCCTTGATCAACAACATTCTTGATCTTAACAAATTGGAAGCCAATAAAGTTGAAATCGTGAAATCTGATTTCGATCTGGAAAAAAGAATTTCAGATGTACTTATCGCACTAAAGAATTCGGCGAATGAGAGAAATACTAAGCTTCATTTTGATTATGACCAGGAAATCCCAGGTAGATTAAATGGTGATCCTTTAAAAATCTCGCAGATATTAATAAATCTTATTGGCAACTCTATCAAATTTACTGAAGATGGGGATATCTGGATATCTGTAAGGAAAAGCAAACAACTTGAAAAGAATATTACGCTACTTTTCGAGATCCGAGACAATGGCGAAGGAATAGGAAAAGAGAAGCAAAAGGCCATTTTCGATAATTTCACTCAGGGATCTACTCAGATTAACCGAAAGTTTGGTGGGACCGGACTTGGTCTCTCGATCGTTAAAAATCTGCTTAGTCTTCTAGGCAGTGAAATTAACCTCGAGAGTGAGCTTGGAAAAGGATCAAAATTCACCTTCGAACTAGAGTTTGAAACTCCAGAAGCTGAAATAAGAAAAGCTGTCGCTACCGCTCCGGTGGACGAATCAAAACTCACCAATGAAATAATGGTTGATAAGCAAATTCTGGTAGTAGAGGATAATAAGATCAACCAGATGATAACAAGGAAAATTCTTGAAAAAAACAAAGTAGTTTGTGATGTAGCAGATAACGGTACCATTGCCATTGATAAGGTTAAGAATAATAATTATGACCTTATCTTAATGGATATACATATGCCGGGCATTAGCGGTATAGAAGCGACAATTGAGATAAGAAAGTTTGATGATTCTATCCCGATTATAGCACTAACCGCGGTTACTCTAGATGATAACCTTGATGAATTCTACCTCAACGGATTTAACGATATAATTCCGAAGCCATACAAGACAGAAGAGTTCTTCCACAAAATCAACAAATACCTGGCTGCTAAAGAAACCACTGTGTAATTTTTGGCACAGGCTTTGTTAATATGAGGCGAATTAGATTATATAGAAATGACTTTCATATAATTTGAGTTAGCCAAAAGAAAAAATGAGGTGTTTTTTACACCTCATTTTTATTTATATAATTATCAATTTTCCGATTAAATTTATCAGCCCCATCTTTCAGGAAGCCTACTTCTATAGGTAGATAATACAGCTTTTCAATAGGTAGCTTATCCTTCAACCTCATATAATCTTTTTCGGTAGTTAGAATTTTGGATTTCCCCTTTAAATCTTCGATCTCCTTTTCAGTAAAATTATGGTGATCTGGAAACTTAAAATGTTTCAGGTCGATATTCTTCGACTTCAAAAACTCTATTAAAGGTCGTGGATTAGCGATCCCTGTTACGAGGACAAATTCAGCTGGATCAACTTCCTTAAAGAGCCTAATCTCGAAACTAGAAACGATGCTTTCAGCATATTTTATATAACTAAAAAAGATGGCCTGCTCGGAGTTATGCTTAAGCTTCGTCTTTATCACTTTCATCTGTTCCTCCCTAAGTTTTGGAGGACATTTAGTAACTACGATAATATTTGCTCTTTTAGCTCCACTACCCGATTCTCTCAAGTTTCCGGCAGGTAATACTGAATCATCCACATAAAGGTCGTCATAGGCGGTTAAAAGAATATAGAAGCCGGCTTTAACTTTCCTGTGTTGGAAAGCGTCGTCAAGTAATACTACATCCGGTGAAAATTTTATCAATTCTGCAATCCCTTCCCTCCTGTTCGCGTCTACCGCCACAATGGTTTCCGGAAACTTATTTTTAAATTGCAAAGGTTCATCACCCGATTTCGAGACCGCATCATGTTCCTGGACAATCTGAAACCCTTTACTTTCTCTCCTATAGCCACGACTTAAGGTTGCTACCTTATGATCTTTTGAAAGTTTTCCTATCAAATATTCGATCATGGGAGATTTTCCTGTTCCGCCCATATTAAGATTTCCCACCGCAATAACCGGAAAATCATAAGACATAGATTTTAAAAATCCAGCATTATAAAGCCTATTGCGAACCTCTGTTACTCCATCATAAATTATAGAAAAAGGGAAAAGTAATTTTCTAGGATTCGGCATGAAAGGCTTTGTATAATATTTATATTTGAAAATTAGCGAATCGAATTTGAGGGATTAAAGATAAATTCCACGATTTCTAAATTCTGATTTCTTCAAATCTAAGAGCTAAAATATTAAATTATGATCATACAGGAAGTAATTGACCTAATAGAAGAATTTGCTCCTTTAAATTATGCTGAAGGTTTCGACAACGTAGGACTTCTGGTTGGTGATAAATCACAGAAAGTATCAGGAGCACTAATAACGCTGGACACCCTCGAGGCCACAGTAGATGAAGCGATAAAAAAGAAGTGTAATCTTATAATTAGTTTCCACCCTATTATATTTTCAGGCTTGAAAAAATTGACTGGCCGGGATTATGTAGAGAGAACTGTTTTAAAGGCTATAAAGAACGATATTGCTATTTATGCCATTCATACCGCTTTAGACAATCAACATAAAGGGGTTAATGATATGATCTGCGAGAAGATAGGACTCAAAAACCGTAAGATCCTTATTCCAAGAAAAGATTCCATAAAGAAACTTACCACATTTGTACCTACCAGGGATGCTGAAAAAGTAAGGAAAGCCCTTTTTTCAGCTGGTGCAGGCAGTATTGGCAATTATGATAATTGCAGTTTTAATATTATTGGAAAAGGCAGTTTTAAAGGTAATGAAGATTCCAATCCGGTAGTAGGAAAGAAAGGCAAAGTCCATTACGAAGAAGAATCTCAAATTGGCATTACCTTTCCGGCTCATTTAGAATCAAACATCCTTAAAAATCTTTTTACTGCACATCCATATGAAGAGGTTGCTTATGAGGTTCATAGCCTGGAGAATAAAAATCAGCATCTTGGTATGGGAATGATAGGTGAGCTTGAGTCTGAAGTTGATGAACAAACCTTTCTTGAGCAAATAAAAACTACATTTAAATCCGGTTGCGTTAGACATTCAAAACTTCTTAAAAAACCAGTCAGGAAAATTGCTGTTTTGGGGGGAAGTGGAGCATTTGCCATCGAAAATGCGAAAGCTGCGGGGGCAGATGTCTTTATAACAGCCGACCTGAAATACCATGACTTCTATAAAGCCGAGGAAAAGCTGGTGCTAGCAGATATTGGACACTATGAAAGTGAACAGTTTACAAAAAATTTACTATATTCTTTTCTTAGCAAAAAAATTAGTAGTTTTGCACTTATTTTAGCAGATACAAATACCAATCCAATACATTATTTATAATATGGCGAAAAAAAACGATGTTACTGTAGAAGAGAAGTTAAGATCACTGTACGATCTTCAGTTGGTGGATTCGCGAATTGATGAAATTAGAAACGTACGTGGTGAATTACCTCTTGAAGTAGAAGATCTTGAAGATGAAGTAGCAGGTTTAAACAGACGCCTGGAGAAACTGGATGCAGATATAGAAGTCATTGATAATGACATCAAGAACAAGAAGAACCAGGTTGAAGAGTCTAAGACTGCAATCAAAAAGTACTCTGACCAACAGAAAAATGTTCGTAACAACAGAGAATTCAATGCTCTAAGTAAAGAAGTTGAATTCCAGGAGCTTGAGATCGAACTTGCTGAAAAGCACATCAAGGAATACAAGGTTAAGATCGAGCAAAAGAAGGAAGTTATTTCTCAAACCAAAGAAAAGCTTTCAGAGCGTGAAGAGCACCTTAAGCATAAGAAAGGTGAGCTTGATGAGATCCTGAAAGAAACTGAGAAAGAAGAGCAGGCACTTATCGATAAGTCTAAGGAATACGAAAAGAATATCGAAGACAGACTTGTTACAGCTTATAAAAGAATTAGAAGTAACGTAAAGAACGGTTTAGCCGTAGTTCCTGTAGAGCGTGGAGCATCTGGAGGTTCCTTCTTTACTATTCCACCACAAGTGATCATGGAAATTGCCGGTCGTAAAAAGATCATTACAGATGAGCACAGTGGTAGAATTCTAGTAGATGAAGAACTTGCCAAAGAAGAGCAAGAAAAAATGGAAAGCATGTTTAAGAAGTTCTAAACTTCCTAGACTTTATTTATAGACTGCCTGGAAAATAACAGTAAGATCTTAGGATCTGAAGCAAAAGTTTTTCAGGCAGTTTTTTTATGCTTTAAATTTAAGAATTACTCCTTCCCCTTATTTGATTAACAGGTATTTCACATTAATCGAAGGATTAAAGGTTATCTTTAACTCGCCCAATTTCGATGAAGATGAGAACTTTAATAATACTTATATGCTTTGGTGCATTCCTTATTTCCTGCAATGATTCCAGGAAGGAAAAAGATAATCTTTCCGGTAAGCAGGATACCATAGAAGCAAAAGAAAACCTGGGAACTTCTGCCCAGGATCAACCAATCCATCAAGACGGTAGAGACCAGTCTAAGAATAAACAACTTTCTCAAGGTGATGAGAAAAAGAACAATGAGTTGTCTGCTATAACTTCAGGAACTTATCTGAATACAGAACATAAGGAAGACACTTCCTGTAAATGCTATTGCATTGAAATTTCCACCAATGGAACTTCAGAATTATGTCTTAAGGAAAATGAGATCTATATAAATGCCCGTTTTGAGGAAAGCGGACAAAACATCAATATTTTCTATGCCGATAAATCTTCAAAAACAACTGCTGAGGAAATTCCCTGGGATAAATTTGAAACTGGTACGCCTATTGCAGTTTTAAGCCCGGAGCCTAATGGCAATCTGAAACTCGATTGGAAGGGATTTATAATAGACGGTAAGATCGCTGTTGATTACGCTCTTTACGGAAAGAAAACCCTGGAAGGAACCTACAAAAAGAAATAGCTATGAAAATTATAATTTTAAACTTTTTAAGTCTGATATTTTTAGCCTGCGGAAATCAGGCGAAAGAAAATAATACAACTCAGGAGGAAATCGCAAATGCCGATCCTGTAGAGGTTAATACCCAGGACGGGTTGGAAAAAGCTTATTTTGCCAGCGGTTGTTTCTGGTGTGTTGAAGCTGTATATGAAAGCGTGAAGGGCGTAAAGGAGAGCATTTCAGGATATTCTGGTGGTCATACTAAAAATCCAACCTATGAATCCAGTAATACTGGTAGAACAGGTCATGCTGAAGCAGTGGAAGTAATCTATGACCCAGAAGTGGTTAGTTTCGAAACACTCGTTCAGGTTTATTTTGGTTCACAAGACCCTACTCAGGTAAATGGACAGGGGCCAGACAGAGGTTCACAATACAGGTCCATCATTTTTTACCAGAATGAGGAGCAAAAAAATATTATTGAGAGGGTCAAAGCTGAAGTTGCCAAGGATTACGAGGAACCAATTGCGGCGGAAATTATGCCATTTCAAAAATTCTGGAAGGCTGAAGATTACCACCAGGACTACGAAGAAAACAATCCAAATAACCCTTATATCAGAAATGTATCTATTCCAAGGCTTAACAGGTTTAAATCAAAATTTCCAGATCTCTTAAAAGAGAATCAGCACTCAAATTAAGACCAGCAATCAATGTAAAGATTTTTTTTGCTGCGGTAAGCATTCCCATATAGAAATAAGGAAGCACTTCAATATTCTAAAAAAATCAAAAGCCTGCTTTTCAGTAGGCTTTATTTTTTAATAAGTTCTATTATTTTCTTTTCCACCTCCTTGCTATCCCACTTCTCTTCTATTTTTGGGATTTCCATAACCTGATCCATGATCCCTCTTTGATAATCTCCAATTTTCAAAGCATCAGAATAAGCTTTATCTGAAAATGTTACCCTGGAATATAAAGGTGTCCAAAGATCTGGGTGGTCATTAGCAAATTTCTTTTCGATCTTCTTCCTCAACAGGAACATCGGGTCTGCAGTTTTACTGCTCATCTCTATAAAATTACGGTAACTCAATTCCGCAATTGCATCTGCATTAGGTTTTCTCTCAGTTTGGTACTCCTCAAAGATCCTTTCCCAGTCATCACCATATTTACTGATCTTTTCATTCAAAACAGAAATATCTTCAAAACCTGCATTCATCCCCTGTCCATAAAAAGGAACTATGGCATGGGCAGAATCACCTACCAGCGTTATCTTATCATAATAAGACCATGGAAAACATTTGATGGTCACCATAGCACTGGTTGGGTTTTTAAAGAAATCCTTTTTCAAGTTCGAAATTTCATCCTTAATATCCGGAAAATAATTTTCAAAAAACAAGTCGGCTTCCTTCTCATTATTAATGGTTTCAAAGGAATTCTCTCCTTCAAAAGGCATGAATAAAGTACAGGTAAAAGTTCCGTCCAGGTTAGGCATGGCAATCAGCATAAAATTGCCTCTTGGCCATATATGAAAGGAAGTATTATCGAGTTTATGCGAGCCATCCTCATTTGCCAGAATGGTAAGTTCCTTGTAGCCAACATCTATAAAATGCTGAGAGTAGTTGAACCTGCTCTGGCGCTGCATTTTATGACGAACCCTGGAGAAAGCTCCATCGGCTCCAAAAATAAGATCGAATTTATACTCTTTCCAGACACTTTTTTCAGATTCGCCAGTATATAAACGGGCTTCTCTCATATCTACGTCCCAGATCTTTTCCTCGAATCTAAACTCAGCTCCTGCAGATTCAGCAAGGTCGATCATTCTTCGATTTAACACCCCCCTGGAGATCGAGTATATTGCCTCTCCTTCATCTCCGTATTTCTGAAAATAAACCGGTTGACCTTCCACATGCATTGCCCTCTTGTCCAAAGGTAGAGCCAGTTTTCTGATTTCATCTTCAATACCTGCTTCACGAAGAGCCTTCCAACCGCGATTGGACATGGCTAGGTTAATAGACCTTCCTGAGAACTGAACTTTTCGTACGTCCGGTCTACGATCGAAAACAGTTACTTTGTGCCCTTGTTTTCGAAGGAAAATAGCCAGTAATGATCCTACAAGTCCCGATCCTACTATTGCCACATCTTTTTGAATATGCATGTATTGATTTGAAGAGTTTAATCCCGGCAGAGGTTTATTAGCGCCAAAAGATTGCAGTTATTTTGTCTACGAAATTACTCAATTATTATGAAACAGACTTCCTAACCATGATTTTAGCACTTATATACTGCCCATGTTTTCATTTATAATTTAATTAACAGCGCACCCCGATCATAACCGGTAATTTTAAAGAAAAAAGTTATGAGCAAAGAACAACAGGAACTTTTGCAACCTTACAGACTTGGAGATATCACACTGAAAAATCGCGTTGTCATGGCACCTATGACCCGAAGTCGGGCCGATAATAAGGAAAAGGCACCAACCGATATTCATGTGGAATATTATACTCAAAGGGCTAGCGCCGGATTAATTATTACCGAAGGCGCGCAGGTTTCCACCCGGGCTGTAGGATATGTAAATACACCCGGAATCCATACTTCTGAACAAGTAGATGGCTGGAAAAAAGTCACAAACGCTGTACATGAACAGAACGGGAAAATTTTCATACAGCTTTGGCATGTTGGGAGAATATCCCATCCAAAGTTCCATAATGGAGATAAACCACTTGCACCAAGCTCCATTAATCCTAATGCAAAGGTTTACACTCCTGAAGGTTTCGAACAGACTACAGAACCAAAGGAAATGAGCATTCAGGAAATACAGGAAACAGTACAGGAATTTAAAAACGCTTCAAAAATGGCGAAAGATGCCGGGTTTGATGGTGTGGAAATACATTCTTCCAACGGGTATCTATTTCACCAATTCTTTAATAAGAATGCCAACCAAAGAACAGATGATTACGGTGGGAATATTCCGAACAGGGCACGATTTTTCTTTGAAGTTCTTGAGGCTATTAGCGAAATATGGCCAGAAAACAGGATTGGATGCAGATTTAATCCATCACTTCATAAATCATTCGGTATAGTTGCAACTGAAGACAGCATTGCGACTTTCGATTATATTATAGAAAAACTGAACGCCTACGATCTGGCGTACGTTCACCTTTCAGAACCATTTACAGATGTTAGTGATGTACCATATTTGGAAACAGAGATCGCCAAACATTATCGTGAAATCTATAAGGGAACCTTAATGATCAATAATGGATTTGACCGCGAATCTGGTAATGAGGTTATTGAAAATGGAGATGCAGATCTCGTTGCCTATGGAAAATTATTCATTTCAAACCCCGACCTTCCGATCCGTTTTGAAAACAATTGGCCAATCGCCTCTTATGATGAAGATACTTTTTATACTCCCGGGAAAAAAGGATATATAGACTATCCGGCTTACGAGGAGGAAAAAGTTTCATAATATTTTTATAAAGCTGTTAAAAAACCTGTTAAGACCCATTGAGCCGACTAATTGTTAAAGTAAATTAGAGTAACTAAAAACTTAAAAATTATGGATCAGGAGAAACTTGACCACATGAGGTCTACGTTAAACAAGCTTGAAGATATCAAGAATACTCAGAGTAGTATCATTGATAAAATTAATCATGTGATCACAGATCTATTTCAGCATCCCGATAAAAATCTTGAAAAGGTGATGGAAGATGCACATCAAAAAGCTTCAGATAATATCGATGCGGTTCGGGAAGCGATGGAGGAATATGAAATGGCCATTAATAAAATGGAGAATGAATGATAATTTAAAAATACATTAACAGGCTTTTAAATAAGCAATCAATAAATTGAGGTCAGTCAAAAAACTGACCTTTTTTTATGAAGCATATTAGCTCTGAGGATATCGAAAAAATGGAAAAAGTTTTCCGTTTAAATTTAATAAATAGCACTACCGGTTATAAATCTGCTAACCTTATTGCGACCAAATCTAAAAGTGGCAATCCCAATGTCGCCGTCTTTAGCTCTGTCACCCATATGGGAAGCAATCCTGCCATGCTTGGTTTTGTAACCAGGCCTCTTAGTGTAGCAAGGAATACCTACGACAATATAAAAGCTACTTCCTATTTCACAGTTAATCATATTCATGAGAAAATGATAGAACAGGCACATCATACAGCTGCCAAGTACGATGAGGAAATTTCTGAATTTCATAAAACCGGACTTTCTGAAGAATATCTGGATGATTTTCAAGCACCTTATGTGAAGCAATCTGAGATCAAACTGGGATGTAAATATATGAATGAGTATAAGATCAAGGAAAATGATACTCTTTTGGTCGTGGCATCTATTGAACATATCTATTTTGACGATGGAATTCAAATGCCAGATGGCTGGCTAAGGCTTGAGGACGCAGGTACAGTGGCTATAAACGGTTTAGATGGTTATTCCTTGCCAACTTTACTCGACAGGTTTCATTACGCGCGACCAAATCAGGAGGTGAAATCTTTCTTCAGTAAGGAAGCCAAATCTTGAAAAAGGAACATCTACCAGAAAAGATATGCCCTGTTTGCGGCAGACCATTTAAATGGCGAAAAAAGTGGAAGAAAGACTGGGAAAACGTAAAATATTGCAGTGAAAAATGCCGAAAAAATAAATAATGAGCACAGGTCTTGTTTGGTATAGAAACGATTTAAGAATTTCAGATAACGAAGCATTAGCAGCAGCTTGTGCCAATCACGATAAAGTAATTGCCATCTATTGCTTCGATCCTAGGCATTACTCCAAAAGTGAATTTGGTTTTATTAAAACAGGAAAATTCCGGGCAAAATTCTTAATTGAAACCATTGAAGAACTTCAAAAAAACCTGGATTCTCTCAATATACCATTGCTCATTTTTAATGAAAAACCCGAATTTATCATACCCGATCTAATTTCTGAATACTGGATCGAAGCAATCTATTTTCAGAAAGAATGGACAAGCGAGGAAAAAGAGGTTGAAGAAAACCTTAGAAACAATTCCGGGACGATCAGCTTTAACTCCTATTATCAACAATTTCTTTATCATCCTGAGGATATTCCCTTCAAAGACTTTGATGATATTCCGAAAGTTTTCACTCATTTCAGAAAGTCATGTGAAAAGAATTCCGAAATAAGAGAAACCATAGAAACTCCTGCTCCTCTCCAAAAAGCTAAATCCATTAAATCTAACTCTGTTCTCTCGCTTGAAGATCTAGGCCTGGAGAATTTTGAAATGGACCCTAGAACAGCATTTCCTTTTAAAGGAGGTGAAGATCAGGCTAAAAAAAGGCTGCAGGAATATTTTTGGGAAACTAATAACCTTTCAGAATATAAAGAGACCAGAAACGGATTGATCGGACCGGATTATAGCTCAAAATTTTCGGCGTGGCTTGCTAACGGAAGCATCTCTCCAAAACAGATCTACCATGAAGTAAAAAAATATGAAAAAGAAATTACCAGTAATCAAAGTACTTACTGGCTAATATTCGAACTAATTTGGAGGGATTTTTTCAAATATGTATCCCTGAAACATGGCAGTAAAATATTTAAGCTGGAAGGCATTCTTGATCGTTCCCTGGAATGGAATAATGATAACAAGAAGTTGGAAAACTGGATAGGCGGTGAAACCAAGTATGATTTTGTAAATGCCAACATGAAAGAGATCGCTAATACGGGTTTTATGAGTAACCGGGGAAGGCAAAATGTTAATAGCTTCTGGGCAAAAGAATTAAAACAGGATTGGCGGATTGGAGCTGCTTATTTCGAGAGCCTTTTGGTAGATTATGATGTACACAGTAATTGGGGAAATTGGATGTATAACAGCGGCGTAGGTAACGATCCAAGGGATAGGAAATTTAATATCCAAAGTCAGGCAGATCGGTACGACCCAAATAATGAATATCAAGACCTATGGCTGAAAAATTAAAAACACTCCGCCTTATCCTGGGAGACCAGCTAAATCATCATCACAGTTGGTTTTCAGACGGACAGGAAAATACTACTTACGTTTTTATGGAAATGAGGCAGGAGACAGATTATGTTGTGCATCATATTCAAAAGGTAGTTGGCTTTTTCAGCGCTATGAGGAATTTTGCTGATCATCTAATCGAAAGGGAGTACGAGGTCATATACTTAAAGATCAACGATAAAAACAATCTTCAGGAACTAGATAAGAATATCGAAAGATTAATTTCAGATAACAATTTCAAAAAATTCGAATATCAGCTTCCTGATGAATACCGGCTAGATGAACAGTTGAAGAATCTTTGCAATGATCTGGATATAGAAACTGAATCGTTTGACACTGAACATTTCCTGTCTCAAAGAAATGATCTTGAAAAATTTTACCAGGGCAAGAAACAGCTTACTATGGAATACTTCTACCGCAATATGAGGAAGAAGTATAATATCCTGATGGCAACAGACTCAGAACCGGAAGGAGGAAAATGGAATTTTGACAAGTCCAACCGTAAAAAATGGAAAGGTGAACCTGAAATTCCCCATGAAAGAGGTTTCAGAAAAGATGTATCAGGCATTATTGACGAAATTCAAGAAGCTGGAATACAAACTATAGGGGAAGTTAAAAAGACAAGTTTTAACTGGCCAACTTCAAGAGAAGATTCGCTATCAGTCTTAAATTATTTCTGCAAAAATTTACTGGTACATTTTGGAGATTATCAGGATGCTTTACACACAGATGAGGTTTACCTTTTTCACTCCCGGCTATCTTTCAGCTTGAATACAAAAATGCTAAGTCCAAAGGAAGTCATAGATTCTATAATTGATTATTATTATGATCATAAGGATGAAATAGATATTTCTCAGGTAGAAGGTTTTGTAAGGCAAATATTGGGCTGGAGAGAATATATGCGTGGAATTTACTGGAAAGAAATGCCGGGTTACAAAAGATCTAACAAGCTTAGAAATCAGAATGACCTTCCAGCCTTTTACTGGGATGCAAACACTAAGATGAACTGTCTACATCATTCTATAAAAAACAGTCTTGAAAACGCCTATGCACATCATATCCAAAGACTCATGATAACCGGAAATTATGCCTTGCTAAGCCAGACTCATCCAGATGAAGTAGATAAATGGTACCTGGGAATTTATATCGATGCCATAGAATGGGTCGAGATCACTAATACCCGTGGAATGAGTCAATTCGCAGATGGCGGCATTGTTGCTACAAAACCCTATGTTTCAAGTGGGAACTATATCAATAAAATGAGTAATTACTGTAAGAATTGCCATTATAGCGTAAATAAAAAAACTGGAGAAAAGGCCTGTCCTTTTAACAGTCTCTATTAGAATTTTCTAGATAAGAATCGCAAAGAGTTCAAGGATAATCAGAGAATGAATATGATGATGAGCTTACTGGATAAAAAGGATTCCAAAGAAATGGAAGAGATTAAAACTCGTGCTCGTAAGATCATTAGCAGTCCTGAGGATTATTAGCATGGATAGTTAAATCAAGGTTAAATCAAATCTAGGAGGCCCGCCTATTATCTAAATTAGTGGTGCAATAAATCAAAAACTTCAACTAACTAATATTTTATTTTAACCAACGGCAGGCCTGAAGGCTTGTCTTAAAATCAACCTGACATGAGAGATTTAATTTGGCTTATTATCGTTTTACTGGTAATTGGATGGCTTGTTGGATATTTCGCTTTCCCTGATCTTGGAAGCATTATTCATATTTTAATAGTACTTGCCGTTATCCTGATACTTTATAAATTACTTACCGGTAGAAAGCTTTAAGAATTTAAGAAATCAACACAACCCTTTGATCGCTCAAAGGGTTTTTTTATATTTTTTTTTGACAGCTAATATTATGTGGAACCTTCAAAATAAGAAAGCACTTGTAACCGGCGGAACTAAAGGAATAGGACGGGCAACCGTAAAAGAGTTTTTAGATCTGGGCGCCGAGGTATTATTCACCGCCCGAAACAATGAAGATGTAACTTCATTTGAAAAAGAATTAAAGGATGCAGGTTTAAAAGCTACAGGATTGGTGGCTGACTCAGCAAAAACTGAAGATGTAGAAAAAATAGTGAAATGGATAGACAGCAACTGGAAAAAGCTGGATATCCTGGTAAATAATGCCGGAATAAACATTCGAAAAAAGGCCAATGATTATTCTGAAGAAGAATTCAGAAAAGTACTGGAGATCAATCTCATTGCACCATTTGAGATTAGCCGAAAATTATCTTCGTTTTTGAATAAATCAGGAAATGCTTCTATCATTAATGTTGCATCTTCCGCAGCGATTCAGGATGTAGGAACAGGAACGCCTTACGCTATGTCTAAATCTGGGCTATTACAGCAAACCAGGAGTCTGGCAGTTGAATGGGCCGAAAAGGGTATCAGGGTCAATGCGGTTTCTCCCTGGTTTACAAAAACTCCTCTTACTGAAGGGTATCTTCATAATGAAGAAAAAGTGAATTCAATTTTAAGCAGAACTCCCCTTAGGCGTGTTGCAGACGCCAATGAAATTTCAGCCATTATATCATTTTTAGCTATGGATAAATCCTCTTTTATAACCGGTCAAAATATCGTGGCAGATGGAGGTATGAGCATTAATGCCCTTTAGACTACTATATTTCATATCTTTAAAAAAACTAACAACATGAAAAAATTAATTCTCTTTTCAATTATTAGCTGCTTTATTATCTCCTGTAACAATCAGAAAAAAGAAAACCAGGAAATAAAAGAAGACGCAAACCTTGAAGTGCATGAAAAGATAGCCATGGCCAATGGTTTCCAGGAATTTGACAGTATAAGCCAGATCAAATTTACCTTTAATGTAAAGGTGAATGATACACTTAGATCTGAAAGACGTTGGGTTTGGAATCTGAAAAGTGACAAGATAAGTCTTACCGAGAAGGATTCTACCATGAGCTACATTAAGAAAGACAGCATAAGTAAAGAAAAGGAATATATAGATCAAAGATTTGTAAACGACTCTTACTGGCTATTATTCCCATACCAGTTAAAATGGTCTGATGCCGATATAAGTGAAACCAAAACTGCAAAAGCACCAATTAGCGGAGATGAGATGCAAATGCTTACGGCAAGTTATCCGTCAGAAGGTGGGTATACCCCGGGAGACAGTTATGATATCTATTTTGATGATGATTATATGATACAGGAATGGGTATATAAAGCTTCTGGAGGTGGAAGAGAAATGGCTACAACCTGGGAGGACTACGAAGATTTCAACGGAGTTAAGATCTCCAAAATGCATAAGTCTGGAGACGGTTCTTTTGAATTATTTTTCAGCGACATCTCGGTTGAAGAATAGGCAAGAAATCTAAACGCATTAAAAAAGGAGGCTTTGCGCCTCCTTTTTTTATTCTACTTTTTGCTTGCTCAGAATTCCTTCTTTCAGGATCTGCCCGAATTCATACATATCTTCAAAAGAACAGTAAAAGGGAGCTGGTGCTAACCTGATGACATTTGGTTCACGCCAGTCTGTGATCACTCCCTGATCCATCAAATATTTAAAAAGTTCTCGACCTTCTCCATGCAAGAACACAGATAATTGTGTTCCTCTATGATCCTGATCATCGGGGGTAATGATCTCAAAAGTACTATCGACATCCTTATCTATCTCGTGCAGCACATACTCTAAGTATGCCACAATCTTATTCCTTTTTTTGATAAGCGCAGGCATTCCCACCTCATCGAACATCTCCAGAGATGCCAGATAAGGAGCCAAAGCTAGAATTGGCGCATTACTAATTTGCCATGCATCTGCTGTTGGTTCGGGCTGAAATTCTGGTTCCATTAGGAAGCGCCTTTCCTTGTTGTGACCCCACCAACCTTCAAATCTTGGTATATCTTTTTTATTGTGATACTTCTTGTTAATAAAACAACCTGAAGCATTTCCGGGTCCGGAATTCATATATTTATAACTGCACCAGGCAGCAAAATCCACATTCCATTCACTTAATTTCAATTCAATATTTCCTGCGGCGTGAGCAAGATCCCAGCCTACAAAAGCTCCAATATCGTGCCCAGCCTTGGTAATGGTTTCCATATCGAAAACCTGTCCTGTATAGTAATTCACACCTCCTATGAGAACCAAAGCACACTCCTCGCCTACTTCCTTTATTTTCTCAAGGACATCTTCAGTTCTAAAGTTATTCTCCCCGTCACGTTTCTTAATTTCCACTATGGCATCCGCCGGATCATAGCCATGAAATCTAACCTGACTAGAGATCATATACTGGTCACTCG
>CBDTXN010000026.1:0-18289 GCA_965364455.1 uncultured Flavobacteriaceae bacterium | reverse complement strand
TGGTAGAAACCTTTGCTCCGGAAGGTATTCATGTGATGGTAGAGAAACCTTTGGAGGTAAGACTTGAGCATGCTGAAAAGATGCAAATCCTGGCGAAAAAGCATAATATTCATCTTTTAACTAATTACGAGACTACCTGGTATCCAAGCAACCATAGAGCTCAAGAAATGCTAAAAAATGGCGAAATTGGTCAGATAAGGAAAGTGATTGTAAGAGATGGTCACCGCGGACCTAAGAAACTTGGTATAAATGAAGAATTTTTAGACTGGCTTCTTGATCCTGAACAAAATGGAGCTGGTGCTCTTATGGACTTTGGCTGTTATGGGGCAAATTTAATGACCTGGTTAAAGGATGGTAAAATTCCAAATTCTGTTACTGCAATAACCCAACAACTTCAAAAGGAGAACAATCCTAAGGTTGATGACGAAGCAATTATTATTTTAACTTATGATGACTCCAATGCCATCATTCAGGCTTCATGGAACTGGCCCATTGGCAGAAAAGATATGGAGATCTATGGTTTGGATGGAGCAATATATGCAGATAACCGTAATGATCTCCGGGTTAGAACTGCTAAAGGATATGATGGATTTGATGAAAAGAGTTTTACCCTTAAAGAGAGGGATTATCCATATAATGATCCTTTCTCACTGTTCAAAGCGGTAATCCGTGATGAGGTGCAACTTGATGAATATGCTTTAAGTTCATTAGAAAATAATATGATCGTTATGAAGATCCTGGAAGCCGCACTGGAAAGTGCCAGAACCAATAAGACGGTTAAATTCCAGTAAATTTAGAAACAACAGAATAATATTGGCTTAAAAGTTATAAGGGATTCTTGTTTTATACCTTTACGCTTTAAAATATTAGGAGAGACCATTGCCTATGCATAGGTCTCTTTTTATTTTTACGAACTTAAATTTTAAGGGTTTGACTCAGCTTTTTCGTTTTTTTAGAAAC
The DNA here is from genome assembly GCA_965364455.1 of uncultured Flavobacteriaceae bacterium. Lineage (GTDB taxonomy): Bacteria > Bacteroidota > Bacteroidia > Flavobacteriales > Flavobacteriaceae > Christiangramia. The sequence continues at coordinate 17,329 of CBDTXN010000026.1, read as the reverse complement.
AATACCAGGGAAGTCGGGTTTGGATGGATGTTAACCTTTCTATCCAGTTTCGGGCAAACCTTCCTTATTTCTATTTATGTCCCTGAGATCCTGAAAACATTCGATATCTCCAATGGTCTCTTTGGAAGTATCTACGCAGTGGCAACGGTAATATCTTCAGTGATCATGCTATCGGTTGGTCACCTCATAGATCATAAACCTGTAAAGAAAGTCACCGCCCTGACTTTGGTTGGACTGGCATTTTCATCCATTTTACTGGGATTTTCACATTTAAGTATCGCCATTTTGGCAATAGCACTTATTGGTTTAAGATTAACCGGGCAAGGCCTTATGAGCCATATAAGTCTTACGCTCATGTCCAGGCACTATGAACTGGACCGTGGAAAAGCTTTGAGTATTGCCTCCCTGGGTTATGCGATTGGTGAAGCCATTTTCCCAATTTTCATTTCAAGTCTTATTCTGTGGTACGATTATGAAGTTGCCGCCCTGGCCAGTGCAGGACTTCTGGTTCTTTACCTTATCAGATTATATTTCGTAGATCTTTCACATTTTGATGCAAACCTGGATAAGGTAGAAAAACCTTCTGCTTTTTCACTATTACGGGATTATAAGGATCTACTGAAGAAAAAAGAATTTCTTATCCTGATGCCGGTAAGTTTTGGACTAAGTTTTACCATTACCGCCGTTTTCTTTTACCAGTATGTGGTGGTGGAAGATAAAGGATGGTCTGTTTCGCTATATGCCAGTTTCTTTACCGCATATGCACTGGTAAGGGTGATATTTTCCATTTTCGGTGGTATGCTTGTGGATAAATTCAGCGGAATAAAAATGTTTCGCATCTACCTGATCCCATTTACCTTAGGACTAATTCCACTGGCCTTTGCTGAAAATATCAGTGGAGCTCTTGGCTTTCTTGTCCTGGCCGGTATTAGTGTTGGGATGGCAGGCACAGTAAAATCGGCAGTTCTGGCCGAAGTTTTTGGCACTGAAAAACTGGGAACCATTCGAAGTGTCTTCACGATGTTTATGGTTTTAAGTACTGCTCTTGGCCCGCTGATTTACGGTAGTCTTATGGATATGAATGTTAGTTTTCAGAATATCCTCCTCGGAAATGCAGCATTGCTTCTGCTCGTAATATTAAACGCCCAGCGCATTAGAAAACTGAAGAAGATATAATTTTCAAATCGAACTGAGATTTTCAACGTAAGGTTTAGAGGTAATTATTTGACTTTATAAGCTTTGGTAGTTCGTGGTTCCACAGTATCATTATCGTGATCATTATATTTTAAAAATTTAGCTTTCAATCGCTGGATAGTATCTTGAAATTCAGGCTTATCTATCAGGTTGTTTTCCTGGCCAAGATCGTTCGAGAGATCATAAAGTTCTGTAGCTTCATTTTCCCGGTCTATCATTAAAACAAGATCGCCTTCTCTTATTGCACCGTCCCTGGCAAAACCTGCCTGGTATAAAATGAATTCATGAAGAGGTTCGCTTTCCTCCTGGTTTCCGGTAAGTATAGGTAATAGAGATGAACTGTCTTTTGCCTGATCTTCCTGCATATCCTGCCGGGTTAGTTCATACATGGTCGCTACCCAATCGTGCCCAACTATGGTTTGATTAGATTTGGTTCCTGGTTTAATAACCGATCCGGCTTCGGTGCCATCTCCCCATTTTGCTATGAAAGGCACTCGATGTCCACCTTCATAAATTGATGCCTTGTAATCCCTTAAAGGTCCATTATTGTCGTGGGAAGCGTCGCCGTAATGAGTGATCCTTGGCCAGAGTGCGCCATTATCACTGGTGAATATGATAAGGGTGTTCTCAAGAATACCTTCTTCTTTCAGCTTATCCATGATCTTGCCTACCTGCAGATCCAGTTCATACAGAACATCAGAGGTTATGGCTCCCGTTTTACCGTAAACCTGCTCATCAATGGTTTCAGGATCCCCATCAAAATCAAAAGGTGGAGAATGCGGAACGTGGATCGCCTGGGAAGAATAATAAAGAAGGAATGGCTGATCTTTTTCAGTTTTCACATGCTGATCTATAAATTCTACCGCTCCATCTGAAAGAATAATACCTGCCTGGCTGGAATCATAATCTTTATCTCCACGGGCAGGAACCTTTGCAGCTTCAACAATTTCAGAAAGACCATTGCCGCTAACTTTATAGAAACCATCGGTTAAAAGCCTGGTACTTTCATTGGTCGCAGGATTCTCAGGGTCGATAGGTTTGTATTTACCATTTTCAAAATAGGCATATGGTTCATGCTGAATTCCACTTAGAAGTCCAAGCCAGTAATCAAACCCATGTTCGTTAAGTCCATCATCAACCCCGCGACTATAATCCATGGAATTGATCTTGTTCTTTTGCGTGATCACATTTCCAAGAGTATCATAAACGGTTCCTCCCAGGTGCATCTTCCCGAAGAAGGCGGTTTTGTAACCGGCATTTTGCATGATCTCTGCAACCGTAATGTGTCTGCCAGCATTTGTTCGTTCTCCATTGGCACTGAACCCTGAACTGTTGTTCACATCCCAGGAACCGCCGGGCCTTCCATTTCGGTAAGGATAACTTCCGGTAAGGAGGCTAAACCTTGAAGGTGCACAAAGAGCTGCGGGTGAGTGGGCATCTGTGAACCTCATTCCCTGCCTGGCCAGGCTGTCAATATTAGGCGTAGGTACGGTTCCTCCATCAACTCCAAGATCTGCATAACCCACGTCATCTGCGAGGATAAAAACTACATTGGGTAAATCCTTAACTTTTTGCTGACCAAAGCAATTAGAGGAAATAATAAAGAGAACTAATAAAGAATACCTGATTGATGTAAGATTCATTTTACGGGGCTTTAATAGTGCAAAATAGAGAAATAGCAACTTTCCTGAAATAGTTTTATATAAAAATGGGTATTGCTAAGCAGCAATACCCATTGAAATAATTATAACCAAAATATTAATCAATAACTATTATTCCTACGAGGTATACCTCCTCTACCAGCTCATCATCTTCATATTTTTCTTCCTTGATGAACCCGGTACCGGGTGCGTAATACTTAAGTTCATAGACTCCAGGTTCAAATGGATTTACATCCCTAGTGACAAGAACATTGCTGTAACTTCCTATTTCCAGGTCAACACTCGCATCAATGGCAATTACTTCAGCCCAGTCTTCAGCTTCTCCTTCATAGAACTCCTGGTAGTAACGCTGTCCCACGTATGGATCACCCGGTAACCAGTAACCTGGAAGCGCTCCGTCTACTCCGGCTTCCCAGGAACCTTCATTATCTATATAGTTACCTTCGTCATCATAATTTTTTGAATCTTCACCCATGTACCAAAGGTTTCCATCATCATCCTGAGCCAGCCAGTCGTCTGTATCTTCTATGATCACTCCATCTTCAGAGACATAATCCCTTTGTATCACGGTTTGAATTCCCATAACTTCCCTGGTTTCGATCTTTCTTTCAATAAAGATTACCTCTGTAGGCTCATCTGGAAATTCTCCGTCTTCATATTCATATCCCTCGTAATGATAAATATATTGTTGCATAGGTCCATAATATGGATTTGTAATATTGGTAGGATTTGAAAAAGTAGCCTCTCCGAAATCTGGAAGAGGGATGTCTTCATCCCCATTGTCACAATTGAAGAATATATGTTCGTATTCTATATTATTATCACCAACCAGGTGTTCCTCGATATCCATTCTGCTTAAACTTCCTGAGATCACTAATTCTTCATCCTCCTCATATACATCATCCCAGGGAAGTAAGGTGAGGGTATAATCAATATATTCTTCGTCTTCATCGTAGTCGAAAATAATTGGAAGGTCAACGCAAACAGGATCTGCAAAATATCCATCAGCGTCATACTGTCCTGTGTTGCTAATTACGTCACTGTAAAGTGGAGTTCCGTCTATTGAGATATCCAGGGAATACCTGGCCGGGTAGTGGCGGCCACTGTCACTGCAATAATTCGCGAAAAAGCAGAAGTTTCTAACTATGGTAGGCTCTATATCGAAAAATAAATAGCCGAACTCATTAACGTCGCGGTTGTCAAAACAAAAAACAGGTACGTCAGGGAATGGCTTGGTGCCGGCTAAAAGGGTCATTGCCATGGGCATTGGTGCATCAGAGAATAAAGCCATTGGGCTGTCAATTCTAGGAGCCAGGCAGAGAATGGTACCATCTTCGGCATATACTGCACAATGTTCTAAAGTATAAGATCCGGCTGGCAACTCCATTTCAGGAACGTTTTGAGTGAACATCTGGTCTGGTGCCAGGTCTATTCTGAAAGGTTCATCCATTTTACCCACAACCTCCACATCATCCTGCATTATACATATCTCGACATAATAAGGTGCAGCTACAATACAATCTGGATACTCTTCATTTTCCTGTTTAGTGATCTGACTCCGGTTAAGATCCATCAGGCTTATGTTAAGAGAGAGATTGACTAATTCTTCGGGTTGGTTAGCTTCTAGGGCATTATTTTCTTCCTGGCTGCAGGCGGAGAGCAGAAACGCAGCGAAAAGGAAGCCTATTAGCTTCAGTTGAAAATTTTTCATCATTTATTGGTTTAGAAAAAGATTGGTTTTTTCTTTTTTCAGGTAAACCGGGGGTAAAAGTATAAGGGATAAGTAGTAGCCTTAAATTTAAAATATTGAAGGGATAAAGAGTTTGGGTGAAAACCCTGATTTTTTGAAGATGTTTTTTAAACAGAATTAAGTGAAAATAAAAAAGCTTCAGATTTCTCTGAAGCTTTTTCTCGGTGCGGGCGAAAGGACTCGAACCTTCACACCTCGCGGCACTAGATCCTAAGTCTAGCGTGTCTACCAATTCCACCACGCCCGCATTTTAAGTTTCACAACACTTAGGACTCGTTGTGTTACCTGCTTAATTACCTAAGCGGGTGCAAATATAATTATAGTTTTTAAATTTCAAATAGTGTTGGAAGAAAATATTGAAAAAAATTAAAGAAAAAATCAGCTGGTCAAAATTCAGGTTTTGAAGAGCCTGATTTACAGTATTTCCATAATTCATAAAATTTTCGGAAACATTGAGAAAATTTAGCGCTGACTTAAGAAAGAGGCCTGAATTCGATAATAGTATTCCAAGGAGAACTTAGTAACTTTACGCAAACTTGAAAATTAATTCATGGATTCAATAAAAGAATACTTAGATAAGAATAAGGATAGGTTTCTGAATGAATTGGTTGATCTGCTAAAGATCCCTTCCATTTCAGCAGATCCTGCTTATAAGGGTGATATGCTTAAAGCAGCCGAAGCGGTGAAGGAGAGATTGCTCGAGGCCGGTTGTGATACTGCCGAAGTTTCACCAACACCGGGCCACCCCGTTGTGTATGCTGAAAAGATCATCGATAAGAATTTACCAACTGTGCTGGTTTATGGGCATTATGACGTGCAACCTCCAGATCCGCTTGATCTTTGGGACTCGCCACCATTTGAACCGGTGATCAAGGAAACGAAGATCCATCCTGAAGGAGCGATCTTTGCCAGGGGATCCTGTGATGATAAAGGGCAAATGTATATGCATGTGAAAGCCATGGAATATATGACCAAAAACGATGAGCTTCCCTGTAACGTAAAGTTTATGATCGAAGGAGAAGAAGAAGTAGGTAGTGAACATTTGGACTGGTGGATCAAGGAAAATAAAGAAAAACTTCAGAATGATGTGATCCTTATTTCTGATACCGGAATGATCTCCAAAGACACTCCTTCAATAACCACAGGTCTTCGCGGACTTTCTTATGTGGAGGTTGAAGTGACCGGCGCAAACCGTGATCTACATTCCGGACTATATGGTGGAGCAGTGGCTAATCCACTGAATATTCTAAGCCAGATGATCGCTCAGTTGACAGATGAGAATAATCATATTACCATCCCAGGTTTTTATGATAATGTGGAGAATCTTAGTGACGAGGAACGATCCAAAATGGCTGAAGCACCATTCAGTTTAGAGGAGTACAAGGAGAAACTGGACATAAAAGATGTCCACGGTGAAAAGGGCTATTCTACATTAGAAAGAGGTTCTATAAGACCGACTCTCGATGTAAATGGAATGTGGGGAGGATATATTGGTGAAGGCGCTAAGACTGTTCTTCCTTCAAAAGCATTTGCAAAGATCTCCATGCGTTTGGTGCCAAATCAAGACTGGAAGGATATCACTGAACTTTTCAAAAAGCATTTTGAAAGCCTGGCTCCAGATTCAGTTAAAGTTGAGGTAAAGCCACATCACGGAGGTTATCCATATGTAACACCAATAGATACTATTGGTTACCAGGCGGCAAGTGCAGCTTATGAAGAAACTTTCGGTAAAACACCAATTCCGCAAAGGAGCGGTGGTAGTATTCCAATTGTTTCGTTATTTGAAAAAGAACTGGACAGTAAGATCATTTTGATGGGCTTTGGATTAGATACCGATGCGATACATTCTCCAAACGAACATTTTGGTGTTTGGAATTACCTGAAAGGAATCGAAACCATTCCATGGTTTTACAAGCATTTTACTGAGATGAGTAAAAAGTAGTTTCATTCTTAATGCGTCACCCTGAACTTGTTTCAGGGTCTGCTCGAAGAATAGAAATTTTTACTATAAAACAGGGAATCAGAATTATTCAATTTTGATTCCCTGTTTTATTATCTTAGCGCCTCAAATTTTTTAACAATATGAACAAAATATTTAGTACTTGTCTGTTAGCTGCAGCACTTTCTTTTGTTTCCTGTGACCAGGATAAAAAAGATTCAGAAACAGCTCAGACTGAGAAAACTTCCCAGGAAGATTTCAATTTTAAAGCTGATGAATTTGCAGATCTTAAGATCCTGCGTTATCAGATCCCGGGATGGGAAAACCTTAGCCTGAAAGAGCAAAAACTTGTTTATTACCTTACTCAGGCAGGTCTTGCTGGACGTGATATTATCTGGGACCAGAATTACCGTCATAACCTTACCATCCGTGAGGCTTTAGAGAATATCTATGTGAATTATGAAGGAGATAAGTCTTCTGAAGAATGGACTGCTTTTGAAACTTACCTGAAAAGAGTTTGGTTCTCAAACGGGATTCACCACCATTATTCGAACGCCAAGTTGAAGCCTGAATTCAGTAAAGAGTATTTCGATACTTTATTGGCAGAAACCAATACCGATCTAAAAGGAGAAGCTTACGAAGTTATTTTTAATGATAAAGATGCTAAGAAAGTGAACTTGAATGAAGCTGATGGTTTGATCGAAGGTTCAGCAGTGAATATGTATGGAGAAGGGATCACAGCTGCCGAAGTTGATGCATTCTACGCAAACAAAAAATCTCCAAATCCTGAAAGACCACTTGCTTATGGAATTAACACAAAGCTGGTTAAGGAGAATGGAAAGCTAGTTGAAAAAGTTTACAAAAGCGGCGGACTTTACGGTGAGGCGATCGATGAGATCGTAAAATGGCTGGAGAAAGCAAAGGGTGTTGCTGAAAACGAAAAGCAAGCCAATGCTCTTGGTCTTTTGATCAACTATTATAATACCGGAGACCTTCAAACCTGGGACGAATATAACGTTGCATGGGTTGAAGCTACCGAAGGTAATATAGATTATATCAATTCTTTCATTGAAGTGTATAACGATCCAAAAGGATATACCGGTTCATACGAAAGCATTATCCAGATAAAGGATTTTGATATGTCTGAGAAAATGAGCGTGGTAGAAAAGAACGTTCAGTGGTTCGAGGATAATTCTCCAATCATGGATGAGCATAAGAAAGACTCTGTAGTTGGGGTTACTTATAAAACAGTGATCGTTGCTGGTGAATCTGGAGATGCTTCTCCAAGTACTCCAATTGGTGTGAACCTGCCTAATTCAAGCTGGATTAGAAAAGAGCACGGAAGTAAATCTGTTTCTCTTGGAAATATCATCAACGCATATAATAATGCCGGTGGATCTGATAGATTAAAGGAATTTGCTCATGATGAGGAGGAAATTGCGCTTTCAGAAAAATACGGAAAGCAGGCAGATAAACTACATACCGCACTTCACGAAGTAGTAGGTCATGCATCTGGCCAGTTGAATCAGGGTGTAGGAACTACTAAAGAGACTTTGAAGAGTTATGCTTCTACTTTGGAAGAAGGGCGTGCAGATCTTGTAGGATTGTATTACCTGATGGATCCAAAACTTGAGGAGCTTGGACTTACAGATAACGCTGAAGAGCTTGGAAAAGCTGCTTACAACGATTATATCAGAAACGGTTTGGTGACTCAGTTAGTGAGACTGGAACTTGGAGACGATGTTGAAGAGGCGCATATGAGAAATCGCCAGTGGGTGAGTGCATGGGCTTTTGAAAAAGGAAAGGAAGAAGGAGTGATCGAAAAAGTTGAAAAGGATGGTAAGACCTATTATGATATTAAGGATTATCAAAAGCTAAGAGAACTTTTTGGTGAGCTTTTAAGAGAAACTCAGAGAATTAAATCTGAAGGTGATTATGAGGCTGTAAAAGAACTTGTGGAAAACTACGGAGTGAAAGTAGACCAGAAGATGCACAAAGAGGTATTGGACAGAAATGCCCAGTTCAAATCTGCACCTTATAGTGGATTTATCAATCCGGTTTTAGTTCCTGAAATGGATGATAATGGAGAAATTACTGCTATTAAAGTAACTCAGCCGGAATCTTTCGAAAAGCAGATGATGGATTATTCTGAAAACTTCAGCTTTCTAACTGAAAAGGAAGAGGCTAAAAAAGAAGAAGCTGTTGAAGCAGCTGAAATGTAAAATTTCCTTCTTATAAGAATAAAAAAGCCCGGCAACTGCCGGGCTTTTTTATGTTGTCATTCTGAAGGTAGTGAAGAATCTTATCAATAGAAGCTGAAACTAGTTCAGCTTGACGCTCCACCGAAATTTTTGAATCCTAGAACCTTGTCATCCTGAACTTGTTTCATGATCTTTCGTCATTTCGACCAAAGGGAGAAATCTCATTGTCAAAGATTTCTCAGTCGTTTCACTTCTTCGAAATGACCTTAGAAGGTTAAAGTCATCCTGAACTTGTTTCAGGATCTTTACCTAATCGAATTTAGTCTTCAAATAAAGTCTTTCCACTTTTTCCCTGGCCCATGGAGTTCTGCGTAAAAACTTAAGACTGGATCTAACCGAAGGATTACTCTTAAAACAATTGATATCTATGCGATCTGCTAGTCCATCCCAACCATAATAAGCATGTAGCTTTTCCATGATCGTAGCTAGTTTAACTCCGTGCAAGGGATTGTTTGGTTGTGGGTTAGAATTATTCTGTTCGCTCATAATCTCAACATTTTTGTCATTTCGATCGAAGGGGGAAATCTGCTTAATAATGTAATAATTAAAAGATTTCTCGTTCGTTTCACTTCTTCGAAATGACCTTAAAATCCTTTAACGTCAAGCTGAACTTGTTTCAGCTTCTCATTTTGAGACCCTGAAATGAATTCAGGGTGACGTCAAACAAAAAAGAAACGTCATCCTGAACTTGTTTCAGGATCTCTGTGAATAATTGTCAATTATCCATTCTCAATTTTCAATTGAGATTATATTTTTTTTACGAATTTGGTAAGAATAACGATCTGCTGGCCTTCCACCTTTCCTTCGATCTGTTCAGCATTGTCGTGAACCAGGGACACTCTTCTAACTGCCGTTCCTCTTTTCGCAGTTAGACTGGAACCTTTTACGTTAAGGTCTTTGGTTAGAACCACCGTGTCGCCGGCTTCGATAACCGCACCGTTGCTGTCTTTATGAATTATGGCATTTTCCGGTTTCTCTTCCTGGATACCGGCTTTAGCCCACGCTTTTACTTCATCTTCCATATACATCATTTCCAGTAGGTCCTGTGGCCAGCCTTCAGATTTCAATCTGTTAAGCATTCTCCAGGCCATCACCTGTACCGCCGGAACCGTGCTCCAAATGCTGTCGTTCAAACAGCGCCAATGATTAGGTTCCACTTTCTCCGGATCTTCGATTTGTTCCTTACAGATATTACAAATAAGGATGCTGTTTACAAGGACTTCATCGGGTGAATTTGGAACTTCATAAACGCTTAGGTTTTCATTATTTCCGCACAATTCACAAGTGGAATCGCTCCGCTGTTTTAAGCTCTGTTCTAAGGTCATTATTACTTAATTTGGCTGCAAAGATAGTTTAAAGTCTAAGTTGATTCACCGATAATATAGATTTAAAGTTATTCCCTAAGATTCTGAATTTATATAATTCATCACCCTTTCTTCAAGAATTGGCAAAGTGACGACCCCTTCTTTCAGGATCACTTCATGGAATTCCCTGATATCGAAATCTGGTCCTAAAGCTTCTTCCGCTTTTTTTCTAAGTTCACGGATCTTCAATTCGCCTATTTTATAGGAAACAGCCTGTCCCGGCCAGGAAATATAGCGATCTACTTCGGTATTGATCTCATGAATGGAGAGTGCGGTATTGTCTTTCATGAAATTAATGGCCTCATTTCGTGTCCAGCCTTTAGCATGAATTCCGGTATCAACTACCAGTCGGCAAGCCCGCCATTGCTCATAGGTCAGTTTCCCGAAAACCTCATACGGATTACGATAAATACCCATTTCTTCTGCCAGGAATTCAGAATATAATCCCCAGCCTTCTCCAAAAGCCGAGATATAATAGTTTCTGCGAAATTTTGGAATTTCCTCTCCCATTTCTCTGTTTAAAGATCCCTGAAGATGATGCCCGGGAACAGCTTCGTGGGCTGTTAGCGATGGCAATACATAAGTGGGTCTGCTCGGTAAATCGTAAGTATTTACCCAATAATATCCCGGATCTGTTTCATTCGAAGGACCAACATATCTTCCAGTAGTATATTTTGGAGCTATAGCCGCGGGAACTTCTGCAACTCCATAGGGTCTTCTGGGTAATTTCTTGAAATAGGCAGGAAGTTTAGCGTCAATCCTTTTAGAAATGTCTCTTGCGAACATCAATAATTCTTCAGGTGTTTCGGCATAAAATTGTTTATCTGTTCTAAGGAAATCAAAGAATTCTGAAAAAGTGCCTTCGAAGCCTGTTTCTCCCATTACTCTTTTCATCTCCTTATTGATACGCTCAACTTCAGATAAGCCAATATTGTGAACTTCATCAGCGCTCATGTCCAGGGTTGTATAATGCTCCAGCAGATAATCATAATATTGTTCACCGTTTGGAAGCTCAGAAGCGCCTAAAGCAGTTCTTGTTTTTGGAAAATATTCGGTTTCAAAGAATTCTTTGATGCGCTTAAATTCAGGGATCACATTTGCTTTGATCGCCATTTCAGCGGCCTTTAAAACAGAATCTTTTTGCTTTTCAGATAAGGCAGTTGGAAGATCTTTAAATGGTTCGTAGAAATAACTCTCTTTATAATCATTTACGATCTGGCTGTCATAAGTATTCTCATAACCTTCAAAAATAATACGGGGCTGAGTAATTCCTTCATCAAGCCCTTCACGTAATAAAGCAAAATGCTGATCTACATAGCCTGGGATGGCATTGAGTTTATTTAAGTAGGCTTTTACCTGCTCATAATTATTAAGGTCACGAATCTGATAGTTCAGGCTAAGATGAAAACCAGAATCAGAAAGTAAGGGGTTTAGATAAGCCTTGTATTCGTAAGTTTTTATGGTGTTATTTAGATCATATTTTAAAAGTTCGGCAGAGATCTTTTGAGTTTCTGAGAGTTCAGAATAATTAAGTTCATCCAGGTCATTGATCAGATTTTTTGCAAATTCTGCCTGATCTTTATAATATTCTTTCGTGTAAAGCCCTAAAGGATAATCAGATCTCTCATAATATTCATGGTCTTCGAATTTACTAATGATCTTTCCAAGGGCTAAAGAATCTTTTTGAGAAAATAGTGAACCGGAAAAAAGTATAAAAATGGCCAGAATTGCCGGGAATAATCGCATAAATAGAATTTTTCCTAAATATAATTAATTACCGAGAATGCGAGCCCAGAGTCCAGGCAGAAGGTTTTTTGCATCTGTCATTTCTTTTTCGGTTTCAGTAGCGGTAAGCTCACCGTGCTCTTCTGAAAGTCGGTAACTAAAAATAAATTCGGCGTCGGGATCTTCAATGTCCATTTTTCCAAACCTCAGATCATTGAAATAAAGATGGCTTTCGTCCCTAGACAAACTATACCAACCTTCACTTATTTTTACCAGTCTTTTAAAATTGGGGTTATCCCGCAACTCTCCGGAAAAGCCATAATTCTTAGGGACGCTGTAAAAACTTATTGGTTGAGTGTCGAAAATGGAATAATTACCGATATAGAATTGATCTTCTGCTTCGATATTGGCGGTCCAGAGGATCGAATTAAGAGGTGTAGGCCTGGTATCTATTCGTTCATATTTGATATTCTGAGTTTTCAGAGCTTCTTCAAATTGCTGAAATGTATAGAATTTTAGAGCAGGAGTGATCACCAGCAAGTAGATACTGCTCACTATCAATCCCAGACGATTATACTTCTGCCTCTTTGGATCTGTTCGGTTTAATCGCATGGCCATGATCAGAAAAATGAGGAATGGTAAGGTATAAAGAGGGTCTATTACAAAAATATTCTTGTAAGCCAGCCTAAGGTCTAAAGGCCAGAAAAGCTGGGTGCCCCATGTGGTATGAGCATCAAGCAGTGGATGAGTGAAAAGCCCCCAGAACATGAGCCAGGACCAGTTCTTCCAGTTAGCCTGGGATTTTGACTCTATTTTTGAAATGATCCAACCAAACACCGGAGCAAATAATACTGCAAAAACTATGGAATGGGAAAAACCACGGTGGATCTCGATAGCCGTTATCGTATCGAAGAAGTTCCCAACGAAAGTGTCAAGATCAGGTATGGTACCGGCAATGGCTCCATAAAGCAAAGCCTTGTTCCCGACTTTCTTTCCGAGAACTGCCTCGCCAACGGCTGCTCCTAATACGATCTGGGTTAATGAATCCATTTGGCAAATATAGACGCTTAGTTCGGATAAATTATATAAAGAGACTGCTTCGCTATGCTCGCAGTGACTTTAGTTCTTCCTCGCGAATGGAATGAAGCGATCTCTGGTAAGCATATAGTCAAATGCTCAAACCTCACAGGTTTTTAAAACCTGTGAGGTCTACTAAATTCACTCTTCTACGATCTTCATCTTCCTAAGCAGAAAAGAAGCGTTCATATTCTGACAAACACCATCCTTTAGATGGTAGTCGAAATGCAGTTCATCATTCACGATCTCGGCGTCAAAATAGAAGTTTTTCACCTCTTTTAATTCTTCGCTTATCTCACAAAGACTAAGGTCATGGGTAGCAATAATCCCGGTAGAATGGCTGCCAACCAGCCTTTGAACAAATTTCCGGGAGCCAATCGCTTTATCGGTGCTGTTGGTTCCTTTCAGGATCTCATCAAGAATGATAAAATAATTCTCATTTTGAATTTTATCCACGATAAATTTTAATCTCTTCAATTCAGAAAAGAAGTAAGATTCGTCGTCTCCCAGTGAATCTGTAGTTCTCATGCTTGAGATTAGCTTTATGGGCGAATAACTACAGTTCTTTGCACAAACCGGCAGACCAATATTGGACATTACGATCTGAAGAGCTACAGTTCTCAAGAAAGTACTTTTTCCGGCCATATTTGCTCCGGTAATAATAAAGAATTGCTTTCCGTCAATTTCAAAGTCATTATTAATGCGCTTGCCAGGGTCTAGGAGTGGATGACCTAATTCTTCTGCTTTAATTCCCTTATTAGGCCCAAGTATTTCAGGATAGGTATAATGTTGATGATTAAAAGCAAAATTTCCGAGACTGTTATAAGCGTCGGTTCTCTCTACGGCTTCAAACCAATGTTCTACTGCTGTATGATGATGCTCTATCCATTTCTCAAGTCGGTAACATTGCCTGAGGTCCCATAAAAAGAATCCATTGGCGATGACCCCGAAAAGAAAATTATTACGCTGGTCCAGCGCGTCGATCGCTCTGGAAAATTCTTTGAGGATCGTGGAAGCTTTTTTAGATTCTGAAGTGATCGATTCTTTCACTTCCTGCATTAATTCCGAATCAAAATTTTCAGACTCTATAAAATCCAGTAATTGATGATATTGCTGAAATGTATCCTGGACCTTACTTACGATCCCGGATAGATCGTTGATCTTTTTAAGGTAGATTCCGGTAAAGATCACACCAACTAAGAACCAAAGCAAGACCTGTGAGGCTCCGATGATACCGAAATAATAAATGATAAAAACGCCTACAGAAAATATCGAAAATACCGCCGGGAACCATTTCATATACTTTGGAACGAAGCTTTTATAACTTCGTATCCAATCCAGAATAACCCTGGAATCGGTTTCAGTTTTAACCAGAGTTGCCGTGGCAGTATAATTTTGCCTCCAATCTGACTTTAAGGCAAGTTCCTTTATTGCTTCCTGCTTTTTTAGAATATCAACCGTTTTATTGGCAAGAAGAATTCTAGCAAGCCTGGCTTTACCTTCTTTTAAGGCAGTTCTATTCAGAAACTGGAAAAATGATTTTTTACCAAAAAGATCGATATCCCGGCTAAACTCATGGTCTTCGGGATCAAATTTCTTTCCGTCAGGCAGATCAGAAAAATCTCTTGTTTTCAGGATTCTGGCTTCCTGCTCATTGATGTCTATCAATGCCGATAGTTTTGCTTTCTCCTTTTTCAGGTCGGTATGCCTGGAAATAAGGAAGATGAACACGGCTAACAGTGCTATTACCAGAGGAAGCAGGATGGTGACGTTTCCGAAGAAAAAATAGACTGCGGCGCAAATAATCAGAAAGACGATTAGTCTAAGGGTGCTTGAAAATGCTAGTTTTTTGGAGATCTGCTTTTTTAATACGGAATATTTCTTCTGTCTCGAGGAATAAAATTCTTCAGCTTTTGTCATTATAATTTTTCAAGTTCCTTTTTTAATTTATTGGTAAGGCTATCCACTACAAGATCGTAAGAGTGATCTATCAATTCAAAGATCAGTTTAGGATCCAGCTGGTTATCCATTATCAAGGTATTCCAGTGTTGTTTGTTCATATGATAACCGGGGATAATTGCTCCATCATATTCTTCACGGAGTTCAATCGCACGTTCAGGATCACATTTAAGATTTGCTCTAAGCGGTATTTCATCTAAAGATACGATAGAGAACATCTTATCCATCACTTTAAAGACCAGATTATCCGGGCCAAAAGGCAGGTGCTCGCTTACCCCTTTTTTACCCAGGCAATAATCTCTGAAAGTGTCGATGTTCATTTGTCTTTTTTTGAGAATAGATTTCTCACTACGTTCGAAATGACAAAAATTTGAGATTACTTCAATTTCTGTAAAATCGAGAGAGAAATCTCTTCGTTATTGATTTTCAATCTTCTTATTTTCACCATCTTCAATTGTAAGAGCGGTATAATCCAGTTTCCAGCCTATGGTTTCCACGATCTTTTCCATTAATAGGATAGTCTCGAGAGCTTCTCCCTTTGCCTTGTCGAGCAATCCACTCTGTGGGATCTTATCTACGATCGTCTTTTTGGCATCCCGGTTAATATCGGTAAGGTCTGAAGTTGTAAACGGATTCGCCCAGCCTTCGCGCTTGTCATAATATTTAAAATCGGTTTCAATAGTGAGCAACTCCGGTTGCGGAAAATTAGTAAGAATGATCCTTTTTTGCTCATTATCGCTTTCCATTCTAATCTTACTAAGATCGAAACCTACATGGGCTTTGGCGGTAACCAGAACGATGGCTTTCTTCTTTCCCAGGATCAGACTCAGGTATTTCTCCTTCAAATTCTCATAATGATAGATCTCAGAGAAATCTCCTTCGACAGTAATTAACTTACATACGCTTTTGATATTATCCATGAGCACCAGAGACTGTTCGTCGGCCTTCATTTTTGACCTGCCTTTATTGAAGCCAGCAAAAATGAAATATGCTAAAACGGCACCAGCGGCCAGACCGATAAAAAGTAATTCCATATTATTTTCCTATTTCTCCCAGATGGGTAAATTTAAAACCTTTTTGATATTTAAGCCCATAACCCAGCATTCTATCAAAACTGGAATGAGCGAAGAGGATGATTCCTGTTAATTCCAGCCATTCAGATTTGATTAAAATACCTATTAGTCCAATAATTATGGCAATTCCCTTATGATGAAAAAGGTTGTATAAAAATGCTCCAATCCTGTTGTTGATCGTATATCCTATCATTCCAATATCGGGAACAAAAAACAAACCTACAAACCACCACCAGCTAAAATCTAAAAGACTGAATGCCCAGATACCCAAAAGCAACATGGCAAATTCTTCGATTTTTAAGCTGAGATTCATTTTTATTGAATTTTATAAAGTACCGGCTTGCAGGGAGCAGCATCATTTTCGAACGATGCCGGCTGAATATTAATGAAATATTCTCCGTCTTCAATTTTATTAGGAACGTAGATCAATTCGGTGATCGTAGCATCGAACCTTGTATTTTTAGGATAGTTCCAGAATGCTTTATGCGCAAGTAATTTTCCCTCGTCTTTTTCTTTATCTACGGAAGGTTGATCTATCAGAAAATGCTTTATTCCCATTTCCCGGATCAAGATCATCGCCTCTTCTTCAATATATGGCCAGTTGGTATGCGAATGATTTTTAGATATTTTGCCGATATAATTGGGGATAGTTCTTAATACCAAAGCTTCAGCATCCAGGTTCTTCAATTTTTTCTGGATCTGATCTTTAGTGAAAACCAGGTCATCTCCTTTTTTTTGAGGTTCAATTGAAATAAGCCTGGCCTTAAAAAAGAAAGTTTTTAAATGCTGCTGAATAGTATTTAAATTTGAACTTATGTGGCCTACACACTCGGTATGAGTGGCATGCGCATGTGGATTAAACCAGATATTGTTGAAATTCACCGATGATCCTTTGCATACCTTTCCAATAAAATCGCCATCCACCACCGGTTCAATTTCCGGATGTTTTAAATACCAGGCCATAGGATTCTTATTGTCTCCTCGAAGACTTATGGAAATATCCAGTGGCTTTGAAAAATCGATAGTATAAGAATTACCCCTATGGTTAATATTGGCTATCATCTAAGTTTGATTGGTATTAACAAATGTAGTGTATAGCTGAAAATTGGTAATGGACAATTCAAAATTATCCTGACATTTCAATTTTTCGTCATGCTGAACTTGTTTAACTTCGTTGAATCTTCGATTTCAGCATCTCATGAGACCCTGCAATAAATTCAGGGTGACGTTTTCATTTGTTTTAATCAATATAAAACATATCTGCTGCGATGCCGTCGCTTAGAAACTTACCTTTTGGAGTAATATGAAAAGTGTCCTCTTTTTTTT
>CBDTXN010000025.1:0-18505 GCA_965364455.1 uncultured Flavobacteriaceae bacterium | reverse complement strand
GGCTACTTCCCGAAGTTCAGAGATCACATTTAGATCTACCTGCATTTCATTATATCCTTCATATCCCATAAAGGTTGGATAATTTACTCCATAGTAACTTACATCTGCGAGAACATGAATTAAACATACCTCGGCGCCAAGTTTTTTTGCCAGTTCATATCCTTTTTTCGCGACCTTTTCGGACTTTGGATTATAATCGAGCCCTATAAGAACCTTTTTCATAAATTTAAATTGATGATTGGTTGTTCTAATTTAGGCAAAATTGTCCTTATTTAGAGAGTAAATAATCCCTATATGTTTTTTGAAATGTTATCTATCTCCTATTTGGCTTTACCCGGAAAGGCGTCTACTGGTTTCTCGAAAGCTACAAAAAGATAACATGGACCAGAATCATTGCACCTTGCTTTATGAGGTTTCTTTTCCGGACCATAGGCGTAATAACCTGCTTTTAAAGTTTTGGTACTTTCACCCTCATAGGTTACGTCCATTTCTCCTTCGATAAGGATCATCCTTTCGGCAGAATTATGCCAATGCTCAGGTAGATCTGTATTAGGTTGTATTTTAAATACTGCATCTGCATTTTTTGCGCTCGGGTCCCCATTCAGAATACTAACTTTACACCCTTCGGGCATGAAATCAGGGCAATTTCCCCAGTCCAGGTCACCATCGATTATATTAACTGCTACAGAATTATCCCCCCCCATGCTTCCCTGGGAATGGCTTTGAAAATTGAATCCTAGAACTAACAGAATAAAGAACAATCCCTTTAATTTAATACTATTAAGAGTTTCCATGTTATTTGAATTTAGTTGGTTTAATAATTATTGGTTTTAACCTTTAAGTTGAACTTTAAAAATTAAAGGTTTCTGAATTGTTTTACTATAGGGATTTTACCTTAAAATTTTTAAACCTGAAAATGTTGAAAAACCTGACGGATGTCATCTATTTTATTGATTTGCATCCATTTAAAATCTTCTATTTAAAGTATCTTTATACTAATTAATATCTTAAAATTTAGTCGTATGAAAACTACAAGAGAATCGGCCAGAGAGGCTAGTCACAAAAACCTGGTGCATGTTCTTACAGATCTTCTTGAAAAGAATTATGACGCAGAAAAGGGATACAAAAAAGCCCTTCAATATACCGATAATCAAGATCTTAAGAATTTTTTGAAAAATCAGGCAGTACAAAGAAATCACTTTGCAACGGAGATCGATAAGCAAATTCATTTACTCAATGAACACCCTAAAGACAAAGTTAGTGGAAGTACTTTAGCAAGCATTCATCGCTTTTGGATCACGGTTAAAGGTTCCTGGGCTAAAATGAGTGATAAATCTATCCTGGAAGAGTGCTTAAGAGGTGAAAAGGCAAGTTTAAAGGAATACGAGGAAAAAATAAGAAAAAATGAAAATCACCTTCGCCCGGAAATTAAGAGTGTATTGGAAGATCATAAAAATAAAATCGAAAAGACTCTGAGTCAGATAAAGATCCTGGAAGATCTTAAAGCTTAGTCTAAGCTTATTAAATCTAAATGAACCTTTGACCAGGTTAGAAGGAAATAAGTAGATTCCTCTACGAATTGATCCTCCCAAAAGGAGGATTAATCATAAAAATATTAATTCTTAACAACGATTAGTTCAGCCTTTGCTCCGGTGAGAAGATTCCACTCCTTTTTTGCCAGTTGTTCTCCTTTTTCACTTAATACCCTAAGCTCTGCAGTATTTGGGCCTGAACTGCCCTGATTAAGTGCAACGAATTGAATACTGTTAAAACCATCCTGGAGTGTGACCAGAATAGGCTGAAAACCAGCATGCAGGCTTACACTAGCTGCAACTAAATGACCATTCACGTAAATTTTCACCTTATCACCATCTATATATTGATGATCTCTGCAGTACACTTCAACAAACCTTCCCTGGGTAACCACATTTCCAAGGCTCTGATCATTTTTATACTCTTCCTTTATGGCTTTATCCTTAGACCATTTTTTCTTCATTACATCGGCTTCGGTCATTAAACCATTTGGGTTTTCTCTAAGATCAATAGGTTTAGGTTTCTCTTTCAGATATTTACTTTCAGTTTCTGTTTCTTCCCTTTTTAGAATAGGAAAACCTGTAGAATTAGATTCTTCAGCCTTAATAATAGGGCCTGTATTAGTTGTTCTAGGAATTTCGATTTGTGCAATTGCTGCAAAACCTATGAAGGTAAAAAAAATGAAAAGTAAATTGGTTTTCATGATTTAAAGAATCGGTGTTTCTTATTCAATATATCAAAAATACAGCCAAATTTTGAAAGCCCGTAAAAGCCTTTTTATTTTTCGGTAATAATTTTGCACTTAACTCATACAAACGGAACCAGTGTAAAACAGGTTCCTTTTTAAAAGAATTCGAAAAATCTTAACCTAATCCGGAAAATCAGCCTCAGATTTTAGCTCCTCAATTTGAGCAGTATGCCTCGCTGTATGACCTGCCATAAAAAGCACAGTCTGATAGGCATCTATTTTACCGAAAGGAAATTCGTTTACATAATTCCTCATATCGGCATCTGAATCCTTTAACCAGTCTACTATATTTTCCCTTTGATCATTAAATGCTTCCAAAGCCTCATCTGCCTCAGAAAATTTCCCGGATGGTTGAAATTGATCCTGAGTCTGAATGGAGGAGCTCCTATCGGTAATAAGGCCTACCACCTGTTCATCAGTCATTTTAACTTCCGCTTTCTGATCAAGATCTTCCCCGGCTTTCATTTTATTTTCAAGCATGGACTTTAGCCCGCCTTCAACAATAATAATGTGCTCAACAACTTCAGCTACAGACCAGCCGCCATCATCAGGTTTAAAGGTCATTTGTTCTTCAGAAAGACCATCTACACTTTTCTCAAGGTTATTTTTTGTCTCTTTCAAATACTCAAAGATATCAGTATCACTCTTAGAGATCTCAGTGTAAATCTCTTTATCCGACTTAGAAGTACAAGTACTTTCACATACATAGTCTGAGCTAAAGAATGCCAGACTCAAAAAGGTTATCAAAATATTCATAATTCATTTTTTAATTTAATTCTAAATTAAACTTAAGCGACTTGCCAACAGAATCTTCATTTTTTGTTTTTAATTTGGGCCACGTATGTTCTTAACTCGATGAACTTATTTTTATCATCTTTAGAAAAGATATAAACGTCGCAGAAAGCATATTTTTTCTTTTTTCCAGGTTCCACAGAAAATTCAACCGTTCCTTCAACCACGCTCCTGTCGCCTATACTAATTATTTCATGTACATTAATCTTGGTAGGACCACCGTGGCTCATCCTGTCCAGAGATTTTTCAAAGTCCTTTCTTCCCGAAATCACTTTTTCTCCTATTATATCCCATTTAATATCATCGGTGACACTTTTATTAAGAAACTCGGTATCGCAATTAGCAAAAGCATCATTAAGTTTTTTCAATAGCTTTTCTCTTTCTTTCATTTTCTTAATTTTTTGATTCTATTAGCGATAGAATGTTGCCGGCAGGATCTTTAAACCAGGCAATGGCTGGTGAATCTAAACCTCGGTGAATACCCTTATCATTTGTATTTAACTTCCCTTCATAATGTTCGAATTGAACCCCTTTCTCTGTTAATTTGTCTACCTGACGTTCAATATCAGAGACATAAAAATTAAGCACTGTGAAATCTGCAGGCTCATGATCTTCTTTTGGATAGATCAAAACCGAGCAGTGCTCAGGATCTAACTCAAGTAATCCCATGCTATTTTCTTTAAGTGTAAGACCTAATACATTCCCATAAAACTCTTTGGTTTTAGTCATATCATTAGTAGAAAAGGTTGAAAAAGCGTCACAATTCTTTAGCATAAGACTGATTTTTAGGTGATTGCCTTATAAATTTACATTATTATTTTCAAATTATGGAATTATATTAAAGCCCACTAAATCAGCAGAAAAGCCCATGTTATTAGAGAATATGGGTTCAATTAACTATTAGCTTCTCTTTGGAAAAATGTAAATTTGAATTTCAAACAATCTGCCAATTACTATGGAAGTCCAGGAAATACTCAAAACAAATTCTATTGCCAACAGGTTTATTTCTCAATTAAGAGATACCAGTATCCAGACCGACAGGATGCGATTCAGAAGAAATATAGAGAGGCTTGGGGAGATCATGGCCTATGAGTTGAGTAAAGAACTTGAATATGAAATTGAGGAGGTAGATACTCCCCTGGGAAAATCAAAGATTTCCATGCCTACAAATGAATTGGTGATCTGCTCCATACTAAGGGCAGGCCTACCACTACATCAAGGTATATTAAATTATTTTGATGATGCCGAAAATTCCTTTATTTCAGCCTATCGCCATCATCCTGATAATGATGAAAAATTTGAGATCCTTGTTGAATACTTAGCTTCTCCCTCTCTTGAAGGCAAAACATTAATTCTGGCTGATCCTATGCTTGCAACAGGAAGATCTTTCAGCAATGTTCTTAAGGCTTTAAAACCAATGGGACAACCAGAAAAAATACATTTGGTATCTGTTATTGGATCAGATGAAGGCGTGGATTATTTGAAATCTGAATTTCCGGAGGATTCAAAATTATGGATCGCAACTATAGATCATGAACTGGATAACAACGGGTATATAGTTCCCGGTTTAGGTGATGCTGGAGATCTGTGTTTTGGAAATAAAATGCAGCATTAAAATGGATAACCAATCGCGAAGTTAAATACCGGACTTCCAAAATCATTAACCCATCTTTCTCCTGCAGGTTCCCTTGGATCATGTAAAGGGAAAGCAAGGTCGAACCTGATCACAAAACTCTGAATGTCTATTCTTAATCCAACGCCGGTACCTATTCCCAGTTCCCGCATAAAATCTGATTCAAACTTTCCGGAACCTCCACCTTCTAAATTTGTCGTTTCCGGCTGTTCTTCTGAAGTCCAAATATTTCCCGCATCTACAAAGAAAGCTCCATTTAAATAGGTAACAATAGGAAACCTGTATTCCGCATTTGCTTCTAAACGAATATTCCCGGTTTGATCACGGTAACCGATACTACCTGGATCATCTTCAGGATCATCGGGCTCTCCAGAATTATCATCTATTAAATTTTCCTTTGTGGGATCAAATGTTCCAGGGCCCAAGGACCTTGTTCTAAAAGCTCTTACGCTGTAAGGTCCTCCAGAAAAATACTGTTTGCTATATGGCAAAACATCTGAATTTCCGTAAGGAAGACCATAACCTGCAAATAAACGAGTTGCAATAACATGTTCATTAGCTAGCCTTAAATGGTAACTAAAATCAAAATCGAGCTTGGCATACTGAGCATACTCCAATCCTAAAATTTCTTTTTTACCTGAATCTGCTTCCTTGCCAAATAAGCTCATAATATTACCAGCCATATCATAATTCGCATGAAAATAAAAGGCATGTTGTTTTTGAGAGTCTATGAGTCCATTATAGGTAAATCCATAAGTTAGACCTGCGATAAATTCCTGTTCAAAACTGCTTTCCAGAAAAGGATTTTCATCAAGAATTTCCTGAAATTCATCGGTTACATCTGTTAAGCTAACATAATTCAGATTTATAGGATTAAATTCATGAGTTACATATTTGTTGGCATTCCAGAAATATCCGAACGAAGAATTTATTGAAGCTAAAGTAAATAATTGACTACGTCTTAAGTAATTTGCTCCCAGACTGATCTTCGTTTTTGGAATATCATATTTAAAAAAGTTAGTATTGAATTTTATAGGGAATAATAACCTTGGAACGATTAAATCGTTGGTAATCCCTAGCTGAAGGGAATTCCTTCCGGCGTCATTCCCTGAACCAAGTTGAACTTCATATCCCAGATTAGCAGAAATATTCAAAATCTCTCCACCTTTAAAAAGATTACGATTAGAGAATGTCAGGGCCAGGTTTGGTCCTGCGTAACTATTAGATTTTGTAAGCGCCTGTAATTCGGCTCTAATTGCTCTTTTTTTCAGAGGTGAGAGAAAAATATTAGCTTCAAGTAATCCTATACTGTCAGTGGCCAGGCTGTCTACTTCGTCATACCTGATATTTACAAATTTATAAACTCCAATAGTACCAAGTCTCCTGCTGGTATTTCTTGATTTTTCAGGATTATACAAATCTCCGGTTTCAATTAGGAGATATGGATCCAGGTATTCAGGTTTAAAGAATAGTTCATCCTGGAGGTAGTTCTTATCGTTATATCGCTCAAAATTCTTTTTAACTGAATCCTCATCCACATTGTAATTAGGATAAACGTTTACATTGGAGATCTTATACGGTATTACAGATTTTGGCGGTACATCTTTCTTTAACCTCAGGAAAAGATCAAATTTCTTATTATCATATTGATTCGTATCTGCTTCAAAAAGTAGAAATCCAGGATTAAAGTTATAATAACCATCTTTTTTTAGGTGTAAATCTATACGCTCCCTTTCATCTTTTAATTCTGGGAGATCAAATCGCATTCCTTCTTTCAGAATTGTTTTATCGAGGTTTTCTGCGATTTCCTGGTAGATGATAAGCGAATCTGAATCCAGCTGGTAAGTTTCCATGGTGTATGGTTTCGGGAGCACAAGTTCATAGGAAACTGAACCGGTTTTATCTTCTTCATTTTTTTCTGAATCTGAACTAACCCTACTGTAGAAAAATCCCCTATTCGAAAGCCGGTTGATAAGCAGGTCTTCTGTACCTGGCAGATCTACATCTGAAAGATAAACCGGCTCTTCCCCGATCTTATCATTTAGGAACTTATTAATGAACCCAGGCTTTTCCCTTTGGGCTTTATAATAGAAGTATAAACCAGGCTGCATTCCTAAAAATTTAGAATTAGGTTCTGGTTTTAATACTTCATTAAGTTCAGCTTTTAATTCAGGTTTTCCAGTAATCGTTGAATCAGATTCTATCTTTAATTCAGCACCAGTATAAAGCACTTCATCTTCCGGGATAAATTTCTCCACGCTACAGGCCTGAATAAGCCCTAACAATATGATCAATAACACCGGGTACTTATTTTTCATCATCCGTATTTTTATCAGCTTCTTCATCCTTAACATTTTCCATCACGGCTTTTTCGAACATATTCTTGAATTTGTTGAATTCCCTCGTAAAGATCAATGCTATTCCACTCACCACTAACTGGCCATCTACTACATTTTCATATTGTGTTTTACTAAATCCTCTTATACGCCAAATTCCACTCCTATCAAGTAAATAGGATAAACTAACATTTCCAATAAGCGGACTTGCCTCCTGCCCTGGTTCACCTCCACCTTGAATATCTACTTCACTTCCTACCTCTACCACCAGCCGGTCTTCCATAAAGGCTTTTTGGGCGCTTATTCCCAACTGAGTCCTTTCTTCAGGATTTTCACCCTGGTAATCTGTAAAACTGTCGACCTCGAAGTTTAACTGAACTCCGCTCTCACCAAGTATTTTACTTGAAAGCATATTCAACTGGTCAGACAAAGCTGAGTTCAAGTTATCCCTGGCGACCGCAAGGGTTCCTCCACTACTTCCATCACTTCCGGATTCCGGAAAGAATCGATTAAGAACTAGCAGTGAAAAAACCTGTTTATTTAATTCCTGTTCCTGGTTATTTAGCTGTTGCACCCTTCCAAATATCTCGCCGCCTGCTACCCCCTGCTCATCCTCTGGCATATCAAGACCAAAAGTAATTTTAGGGGCCATAAGATCTCCGTCAATATTCAGATAAACCAAAAATGGTAATTTTTGCCTGTACCTGTCTATATCTGTATTATCTGAACTTGAGGTTTGAGAAGCCATAAGCGAAGAAGCAGAAGTCTCTACTCTGTAAATCGCGGTAACGTCCAGCTGTGCGTCAAACGGGTCACCGGCCCAGGAAACCCTGCTGCCATCTGCAATATCAAACCTTCGTTTTACCAGGTTATAAAGGCTCATTTCGTAATATCCATCATTTACCTCATAAATTCCGGTAAGTGAAGTACGACCGTTGGGATACATATCGAACATTAGGTCTCCCTCGCCCTGCACCTGGAAAATATCTCCGGTATCAGGATTTAAAATAACATTAAATTTAGCTCCTTCGTTTACTGAGATTCTTGCAGATACATCATATCCTGAAACTATATAAGATTCCTCGTCGGTTTCTGAAAGAATGGCATCCGGGTTTTCCTTATTTACAAAGATTACCACACCATCGCGTTCTTCGATCTGCAGATCTGTTTTAGGTACTACATAGGTGAAATCTGTACTTTCTTTAATAGCCAGGTCCATTTCAACTTCAGGAAGATTAAGATCACCTTGAATTTGCGCATCAACATCAACTACTGCAGTCCCATAAAAAAGGTCGTTATCCTCTTCGGTAGAATTAAGCAGTGTGAAGTCCTTTGCCTGGATATCCAGATCGAATCCAGGGTTTAGCAGGTCTTCTGTGGTCACTTCACCATTAACAACTATAGAATTATTGTTGGTATCATTAATATTAAAATCATTAAAATATACTCCCTGGTTGTCCAGCTCCAGGGTTTCATTTGGAAGTACAAAAGCAGCATCGAAATCTGCAATATTAAAGCTAGCATTATTGAAATTAAGATCACCATTGTAGTCTGGCTCAAGCAAAGTTCCGTTAAGACTGAAATTCCCGGAAAAACTACCGCTTCCATTTTTGATCTCACCCTGAGAAAATCCTTCGAGGGCGGTCATCTTTACTTCATTTAATGCCAGCTCAAGGTCAAGTTCAGCTGAAGGATCTTTAGCCTCATAAGAACCCGTAAGATCCAAATCTACTTCTCCTCCTTTTACTGCCATTTCAAAATTATAGTTGTTGAAACCTGCAGATTCCCCTTTAAGACTTAAAGTATTAAGGTTAACCCCAAGAATATTAAACTGCGTTATATCAATATTTGCAAGCAACCCGGTTTCTCCAAAGGGTTCTTCATAAACTATTTTACCATTTACGGTTCCTTTGGCCAGTTGGTCTTCAGGATTTAAATAATTCAGTAAAACCGCTAAATTAAAATTCTGAAAATCAAGGCTTAGATGTTCTTTTTCAACATCTGGCAAATCATTACTAAGCATTAATTCCTGGTTATTCCTGGATATTCTAAAATCCTGAAAGTCCAGGTAACCTGGTGCATAACTAATTTGATTATTATTATCTACCTCCCAGTTTTTATAATTCAGTATCAGGTCCTGCTGATTGATATGGTATTTTAAAGTATCACCCTGAAAATTAAATTCTGAATTTACATGAACAAGAAGTGAATCCTGATAGGTAGATGAAAAGTCCAGGTTTAGTTTCTGATCCAGTACTTTTCCTGCAATAACTGTTTTATGAATTGCCAGTGGACCAGAATTCAATTCATTAAAAGCCAGATCAAAATTAAGATCATCGGGATCAGATTTCATATTGATGTTCAAACTATCAATCTTGCTATTATAATAATTCACAAAAGGGATGGAAACTGAAGCATCCATTTTTCGCTTATTTTCATTAAAATCTACATGGATATTTACTGTATCCAGTTCTTCCAGGTTAACCAGGAATACTTCGTTTAGAATAGGTGCCTGACTGATACGAGCATCTAATTTTAGATTAACCGGATCTACGATCGTATCTTCAGTAAAATCTTCTGTGATATATCTTTTAAAATGCCTGTTAATGGCTTTTGAAAATGCTGCAGGACTGGCATTAGACTGCAGGTCGAGATCTAAAATACGGTTATCAATCTGAACTGAAGTAGTATCTTCCCGAACAAATGCCGTGGCGTCAAAACTACCTAACAAATAAGTTTCGTTATTGTAAACCGCAACTCCATCTTTAATTCCGGCTTCCAATTCATAACCTTCAGAATTACCCTGATACCAACCTTCCAGAGTAAATCCAGTCTTGATACCCTTACGCGTGATGCCTAAAGCCTCCAGGTCTGCACCTTTTAAATCCAGGGCAATATCAAATCTGGGAGAAACCGAATCTAATTTGATCTGAGTTTCTGAGGTCATATTAAGATTGTCATCCTTATAATCAAGGCTTACCGGCCCCTGCCCATCCTCAAGCTCTCCGTTAATCTTAATATCCTTGAATTCATAATCATTATAAGTAAAGGAAGTGATTTCAGAATTCAATTTTGCATCCAGATCATTCACAGAATTTCCTTTACCTGAGGCGGTAAGGTTCAGATTTATATTTCCAAGGGCTTCGTTTTGAAGCAAAGTCCCCAATGCTATACTGTCACCTTTTATTTCGGCATCAAAAACTATTTCATCCGCGGTTTTAAAATCTCCATCAACGCTTATGCTTCCAGAGGTTGTTTCGAGAAGGGCCTTAGTATTTATCTGGCTTGAACTCCCAGCAAAATTTCCTGATAAAGAAATGTCTTCAGGTAATTTTATACCAAGATCCTCTTATTTTACAAATTTAATTATATCACTACGCCTTGAATTTAATTTTACATTCGGGAGGCTAAAGCTTATATTATCCGGATCCTGCAAGTTTGAGATGCTCCCATTACCAGATATATTGGTTTCACTCCAGGATAGATTAAGAGATTGAAGATTTATGTTATTTACCTTTCCCGATGCATTTAAACTCCCGCGAACAGGTGATTCTGCAAGCGCGCTTACATACTCATTTTCTTTAAGCGCCGGCTGGAATCGATAAATATCACTCACATTAAGGTATACCTTTTTAATGGCTATGTCTAAACTCGCTTTTCCAGGATCATTTATAAATTCAGTTATAGTTGAATAGCTCACCTCCAGGTTTCCGGCAAGCCTGTTATTGTTTACGGCAACATCAAGTTCTGAAATTGCTATTCTCTCATCGCTTACCAAAGCCTGAAAATTAAATTTATTTACATC
This sequence comes from uncultured Flavobacteriaceae bacterium, assembly GCA_965364455.1. Taxonomy (GTDB): domain Bacteria; phylum Bacteroidota; class Bacteroidia; order Flavobacteriales; family Flavobacteriaceae; genus Christiangramia. Next base: position 7,658 of record CBDTXN010000025.1, on the reverse strand, counting down.
AATTCCAGAGCCTTCTTCTAATTGCAATTGTTGAATGTTGGCAGCAGCATTACCAGGTTTATATAAAACATTTTCCGCTTTAAAAATAAGGCTATCCAGGCTAATAGCATTAGGGTCAAAAACTCCCTTTTTCACCCTGGCATTATTTACCGAATATTGAACTGAATTTTTCTCAAGATCAATATTTGCGATATCCACATTCCACTCGGGCCATTTAAAATCCTCAGGATCTCCTTCCGGTTCCTGAACATCATTTGCCTTTTGTTGCATTTCTAATCCAATTTCTGACTTATATAATTCAATGGAATTACTTAAAATCGAATTATCCTTAAGGTTAAATTTTGATTCATCAAGGTTTAATTCTGCAATATTGAATTTTGTAGCAATTGAATCTGGTGCAGAAGAATAAACTCCTTTGATTTCTGAGAATTCAAGGTTGTCTATTTCCAATAAGGGTAAAGGTGCAGGTTCAGAATCGCTTTCAGGGAATGGTTTTGTTTGTTCGTAATTGATTTCCGCTTTGGATAGAATAGCATTATCAACCCTAAAGATCATTTCAGCAAGATCTGTTTCTGAAAATTCAAGTTCTAAAAGCTCAAATTTAACTTTAGAATCTATACCCGTGACGTCATCCCTATAAACTACATCGATCTTTTGTAGATCAATGTCACCTATATTGATCTGCATTGGTGCCGAGGTGGTGTCAGCTGTAGTTTGGGCCTGGGTAGAATCTGAGGCATACGCCCTTGTGAGAAATTCATAATTATATCCTTCAATGCTGTCTTTTCTGGTAATTCTGGCTCGCAGGTCTTCGGCCTCGAGCTGATTTAGATCAAAACTATTACCATTAATAAGAGCCCATAATCCAATGTTTGCAGAAATATTTTGAGCGTAGGCTACCGTATCGCCCTCAGGATCTTCCAGATAAAGTTCATTAACTTCTATATCTCCATCGAAAGCGATGAATAATTTTTCCAGTTCGATTTTTGCCCCTGTCTTTTCTTCAACCGAAGAAATAAGTTTGTCCTTTATAATATTTTGGCCCCAGGGACTTCTAATAAATAATACGACCAATAGTAATAAAATAAGAATTCCAAGGAATATCTTACCCAGGATCTTAAACACCTTAAAAAGTATTTTCTTATTCTTAGCCAATTACCATAATTTAGGATTTCTCAAAGTTAAATTTTAGCAGGTATATCACGAAGCCTCAAAGATTTATTTCTGGTAAACTTGTGTTAAATTCAGGCAACATGGGGCTTATAGACATACTTCAGACAAAATAGCTCATAAAAAAGTGTGGATTAATTTTACACATTTTCTTGATTTTCCACAGTTTTCAAGCAAATCTGTTACCCACTTCCCAGGCATAATAAAAGGAAAATCTGAATATTTATTGCATCCAGAAACCTAATGCAAAGTGCTAAAACACAAGTGTTATAAGGATTTGAACATGGAATATTCATTTCGAAGAACCGATTAAGTAAGGTATTATTCGAACCAGTTGGCATTATTCTCGCTCATTCATTATCGATTAGGAAAACTAAATAATCAAATCAAACTTAAAAAAGTCCTTTTATGAAAAAAGTAATAACAGTAACAGTTTTAGCAGCTACAATGCTGACTTCATGTGTTTCTAAGAAGAAATATGTTGCATTGGAAGGTGAACTAAACGATACTAAAAGTACATTACAGAAAACCAGAGTAGAAAAAGAAGAAATTGAAGAAAAATATGCATTAATTGAGCAGAGAGTTGCTGAATATAATGCAAAGATCAATTCTCTTAGAACAGAGAATGAAGGTATGATGGAGATGAACGACCTAACGGTGATGTCTAAGAATACCAAAGAAAAAATGCGCAGTACCATTGCTAAAATGGATCCAGAAAAAGTAAAAGGTGCAGAAACTCTTGAAGATTCGATTAATCTTGTTGTTTCTCATAATCTTAAACAGAACATTTCTGAAGGTGCAGACGAAGATGATATCGAGATCAGCGTTGACGAGACAGTTGTGATGATCAATGTTTCTGATAAACTATTATTCGGTACCGGAAGTTACAGAGTAACTAATGAAGCTCAGCCATTACTTAAAAAGCTTGCTGAGGTTATAAATAGTGAGCCTGCAATGGAAGTAATGATCGAAGGTCATACAGATGACCGTACAATGGTAAAAGATTCTTACCTGAAGGATAACTGGGATCTTAGTGTGCGTAGAGCAACTTCTATCGTAAGACTTCTACAGGATAAATACAATGTTGAGCCTTCTAAGCTAATCGCTGCAGGAAGAAGTAGCTACCAACCACTAGTAGAAAACACTAATAAAGAGAATATGGCTAAAAACCGTAGAACAAGAATCGTAATTATTCCTAACCTGGATAAATTCTTTGCGATGCTTGAAGGTGATGCAGCCGTGGCTAAAAATTAGGATAGCCCCACCTATTTTAATTGGAGAAAGGAAAGCGTAAATGCTTTCCTTTTTTTTGTTTTACATTTTAACTAAGTCTTAGAAACTTTCAGTTTCATATTTATTAAATTAAAGATAAACTATGAATTATGGATAAGAAAGTAAACAGACCAGAAGAAGAAAAGAAAAAAGCTAAGCCAGAAAACCTTCCTTATAACCCAGATATAACCTCTGAAGATAAACAGGCTCTAAACGATAAAGGCAAGAGTATGAACAAAGGGCAGGATGCTGCAAAAAACAGAAAACGGGAAGCTGATTATACCGCTAATGAATTAGATGTACCGGCAAGTAATGATAATAAGCCCCAGAATAGATCTGAGCTGGTAGACGAAGAGAATATGCAATACAATAAGAAGGGAGCTCGGGAAGACCATGAAAGAGCTGAAGATCATCCTCGATCAAGTAAAAAGATCTAAAGAAGCACCACCTTATCTAAGGTGGTTTTTTTATATCACAGCATATATTATTGAACTTACCAGTAAGCCAAGGATCGCGATGATTCCCGTCATAACTGTCCAGGTCCTGAAAGTTTGTTTTTCAGTTAATCCCAAATATTTCCCCACAAGCCAGAATCCGCTATCGTTCACGTGAGAGAATCCTGATGCACCGGCAGCGATTGCGATCACGATCAGGGAAATCTCTTCCGGAGAAAGTGTTGCTGATGAAAGCACTGGCGCAGTAATTCCAGCTGCAGTTATCATCGCCACTGTTGCGGAACCCTGCAACAGCCTTACTATCAATGCTATTATAAACCCAAAAACTAAGGGACTAAAAATAGTTTCATTTAAAGACTGGGCAATCATCTCCCCTGCACCGGTTCTTATAAGAATTTGTTTAAATGACCCACCTGCTCCGGTAAGTAATATTATTATACCGGCAGCTTCAAAAGATTTTAAAGCTGTTTTGTTTAGAAATTGTTTTCCCATTCCTTTCTTAATCCCGAGAAAATACCAGGCAAGAAGATTAGCTATTATAAGGGCAGTAAAAGGATGACCTAAAATATTTATAAAATAAAGTAATGTTGAAGGAATTAAATCTTTGGGTACTAAAGGGCTGTTTATGATCGTATTTGCAACGATTAAAATAATGGGAACAAAAATGATAGAACATATCAAAGCCGGAGAAGGCAAATTATTTTCACCAATTTCTACTGTATCTGATATTTCCAATGGCTCAATATGAATCATCTTTGAAATATATCTAGCGAAAACAGGACCACTAATGATTGCCACGGGGGCTCCTACCAACATTCCAAATAAAATCACCCATCCCAGATCTGCTCCAAGAATATCGGCAACAGCTATAGGACCGGGTGTAGGTGGGATAAAGGCATGAGTTACCGTAAGCCCAGCGAGTAAAGGCAAAGCATATAGCAGAAGAGATTTTCCCGTCTTTTTGCTTAAGGCATAGGTGATTGGCACCAGTATTATAAAGGCTACATCAAAAAAAACAGGAATGGCTACAATAAATCCTGTAAACATCATTGCCCAGGGTGAACGCCTTTCACCGGTTTTTTCCAAGAGGTATTTCGCAAGATTTTTTGCTCCACCAGATTGCTCCAGAATCCCACCGAATAATGCTCCTAGCCCTACCACTGTAGCTACAAATCCAAGTGTGCTACCCATACCTTCCTGCATGGTAGAAAGAATATCCTTAGCCGGTAAACCAGCAAATATTCCTACCAGTATACAAACTATTAGCAAAGCTAAAAAGGCCTGGATTTTCAATCTTAAAATCAAAAAAAGTAAAATTGAGATACCGCCCAGAACGGCAAATAAGATTTGTAGATCCATTATAGAGTTTTCCAGGTTGTATGAAAAAATTGACCTCGAGGTTTATCTGTCCTTTCGTAGGTGTGTGCACCGAAATAATCCCTCTGCGCCTGAATGATATTTGCCGAAGTATTTCCTCTAATAAAATTCAGAAAATAATTTAGAGCGGCAGAGCTAACCTGCATGGGACAGCCTGTATCCAGGATTTTTGAAATTACAGTTTTAAATTTCTCGCTATGTTGCTTTAAAAGAGCAACTATTTTAGGATTCAGTAGCAAATGCTCGGTATTTTCAGGATCAATGATCTGAACAAGCTCTTCCATAAAACTGGAACGAATGATGCACCCATTTGTCCAGATCCTGGAAATTTCTGATAGATCCAGCTTCCAGTCATATTCTTTTGACGCCATCCGCAATAATTCAAAACCTATAGTATGGTTAATAATTGAGCCCGCTTTATAAGCTGAAAAGAGCTCTTCCAGGCTTATATTATCTATTTCGTAATTCCATTCACCATATAGTTTCTCTGCTTTTTTCTTTTCATTTTTAAGCCCTGAGATATTCCTCGCCATGACTGACGCAGTAATAGTATCCAGAGAAACTCCTAATTCCAGGGCTGAATTTGTAGTCCAGCCACCGGTTCCTTTTTGTCCTGCTACATCAAGGATCTTATCAATTAAAAAATCATCGTTCTCTTTCTTTTTCAGAATATGGGCAGTTATCTCCAGGAGATAACTTTTTTCTGTGTGATTCCATTTGGAGAATACTTCTGAAATGCTTTCAGGAGGCCTTTTTTGAAAGAATCTCATGAAATAATAGAATTCAGCTATTAATTGCATCTCTGCATATTCAATTCCATTATGAACCATTTTTATATAATGATCCGAACTTCCAGACCCGATATAAGAACAACAGGGATTTCCATGTTTGTCCTTTGCTGAAATAGACTCTAAAACGTGGCTAACTCTATCATATGCTTTCTTCGAACCTCCTGGCATAATAGAAGGTCCTTTTAACGCACCCTCTTCTCCTCCTGAAATTCCAGCTCCAATAAATTCAATTCCATTTTGCTGAAGTAATTTTGATCTTCTATCAGTATCCTTAAAATGAGAATTTCCACCGTCGATTATAAGATCTCCTTTCTCCAGAAGCGGTATAAGCTTATCGATAACTTGATCTACGGCTTCTCCAGCCTTGACCATTATCATAATATTTCGTGGTGACTCTAATTTAGAAATGAATTCTTTAAGGTTATCATATGCAGGAATATCATATTTACCTGCATTAGATTTCGCGAAATTTCTGGCGATATCCTGCTCCTTTTCTCCTTCCTGTCGATTATAAACCGAAACAGGAAATCCCTTTCCGGCTATATTCAGGGCGAGACTTTTTCCCATAACCCCTAACCCGATCAATCCGATACGAGGGTTGCGTATCTTTTCAATGATCTTTTCTAAAGAATTATTTGGTTCACCATCTACTCGTATATGAATACCATATTCAGGAGGTTCCAGGGTATCAAACTGAGATCTTAATAATGCAGGATCAAAAAAATGGGATTTCCTCTTTTTGATTCTAGAGGCAATGGTCTCATATTCTTCAAATAAATAGATCCATCTCAATTCACTTGTACCAGATAACCAACTCCTGTACTTTTCTTTTAAGGCTGAACAGGCTAGCACAGCTCCATTTTCATTGGACCATTTTTGAATGGATTCTGAAATTGATTCTAACCATGGTTTTCGATCTTCATCCTGCAAAGAAATTCCAGCCTGCATTTTTTTTCTATTCTCTGCAGAATGGAAATCATCAGCATCATAAAAAGGCAGGGATAATTCTTCAGCAAGCATTCTGCCCAAAGTTGTTTTACCAACTCCAGAAACACCCATTAAAATATAGATTGTCTTCAAGGGAGATTATTTTTTATTCTGAAGTAAAAAATCAAGAGAATATTTACCGCCTCCACAGATAACCAGAAGGAGAAAGCTTAACATAAATAATATTGGTAGTTCCTGTTTTCCAAATCCATCTGTTGCATGTACTATAAATGCAGCAGTGGCCATAGTAATTACAATAGGGATAGCTGTAAATCTGGTTAAAAATCCGAAAAGTACCACACCCGAGCCGACAACTTCAACGAAAACTGCCAGTCCGAAAGTAATAGTTTCACCCAATCCTAAGGGATCTGCAAAGGTGATCTCCTCGGGCCCGAAGAATTTTAGAAGCTTGGGGACGCCATGGGTTAACATCAAAATTGCTACTGAAACTCTGAAAATAAATAGACCAATATCGGTATTGATCAAATTGAGGTTAGTTCTGTAAGAATTCATGAGAATACATTTAATTTCTTTTAAATGTAAAAAAATAAATCTCTATAATTCAGTAGTTCAGGAACTCTTGGTTATTAATCTTAGTAATTAAATTTGTAGGAATTCGATATTTAATAAAAATAGAACCTTCTTAACTTCAATATTCTATTTTAAGGACCTTTAATTTTCTTAACTCACCTCCTAACTTAAATTCTGCAATTTCTCCTTGTTTCTTTCCCGTAATAGCCCTCGCTATTGGAGCTACGAATGCTATTTTCTTCTTGTTGATATTGGCCTCATCAACCCCTACAATACGGAACTCCTGTTTTTGGTGAGTATCTATATTTTCGATCTCAACATAAGCACCAAACCTTATCTCATTCTTTGGCAGTTCTTGAGAAGTCAATAGTCTGGCAGTATTTAGCCTTTCAGTTAGAAGATTTATTTTACCATCGATAAGGCTTTGCGCTCTTCTTTTTTCGGTTTCATTTTCTGCTTTAACCCCTGCACGGTCATTCTCAAGTTGTCTCAACTCCTCCTTTAATTCATCAAGGCCATTTTGGGTCACATAATTTGTCACTCCATCGGGAATGGCAGCTCTTGGTGGAACAATTAATGGTTCTTCCTGGTCTTCTTCTTTTACAAATCCCCTACTCATAAATTTAAATTAAAGTACTATTTGAAAATTTAGGCATAGTAAGCTTCTGCTCCAATTCTTTAATCATAAATATTTCTGAATAAATAATCTGTGGAAATATCTAAGGGTTAAATTTATAGTAAGCTGCTATTCATGACTCTGGAGATCATCATATTATTTGCAATTATCGTCACGGTAATATTTCTATTTGCACTGGAAGTATTCCCGGTAGACAAGATCGCCTTTTTCATAATGGTGAGTCTTCTTTTATCTAATATTATAAGTCCTGAGGAAGCGATTTCAGGATTTTCCAGTCCGGCCACTATTACCGTCCTCGCTTTAATGATCATCGCTATTGGTTTGGAAAGTAACGGGGTCATTGATTGGTTGGCGAACGGGATGAAAAAACTTAAAGGATTACCCCTGTTCCTTATGGTTCCAGTCTTAATGTTTATAGCCGGAAGTATTTCGGCATTT
>CBDTXN010000024.1:0-19010 GCA_965364455.1 uncultured Flavobacteriaceae bacterium | reverse complement strand
CCTTCGGGTTATGAGCCCGACGAGCTACCTACTGCTCTATCCCGCGATATTGGACGGCAAATATAATATCATTTTTAGGATTACACCAAACTTTTTTTAAAAATTATATGGAAATCCATTGTATCCCTTCGAGCCTGTCTTTTATATCAAAAGTACGCACCTCTACATCGAGTAAGATATCTGACAGTCCCACAGCAGTTTGAAACCATTTACTATCGGTAACTATAGCTATCTTTGTGAAATTTTCAGAATTAGAATATTTATATTTTATTCCTTTTAGTAGTGCTTTAAAACCAATTTCCCTACCCTTTTCCAATTCTATATATACATTAACCGTATCATGGATCCTGGTTTTCTCTTCAATTTCGGCGATGATCTTGCTTAAAGTTTCTTCGGTGAGATCGCGGTCTATGATCAAACCTATAACATGGCCGGCTAATTCGAAGGTGGAAAACATAATGTTTGTGTAGGGTGAAGAATAAAATTAGACAATTATTCTTATAAATACACCCTAGGAAGATTATTATTGCTCTATATCAGATGCCTGGAACTCTGTTAACTCTCCTTCTTCGAAACTTACATGGAATTCAATTGGCCTACAGCATACTTCGCAATCCTCAATATAAGTTTGCCTGGAAACGGAAGGATCTAAAAGTACGGAGATCTCTTCCCAGCAATAAGGACATTGAAAAAAGTGCTCAAACATAATTATAATTCAACGTTAAGTAACTGTCCGGTTAGTTGTAAGACCTGCAATTCAGCCAGCTTTGCATCATATTTTGCTAAGTTAAGGCTGGTTCTTGCATCCAAAAGATTGATCTGGGCCTGCCTGAATTCAATAGAGGTGATCCTTCCCAACTTATATTGCTCTTCTGAACGGTTAAAGTTATCCAGATTCGTCCTTACATTTTCTTCCTGCACGTTCAAAATATAGAGTTTATTTCGATAATTCCCCAAAGCATTGGCAATATCTCTCTTTATCTCAGTCTCCAGTTGTTCCTTAAGGATCTGCTGATTCTCATATCTTATTTTCGAGTTCCTGACCAGAACATTGGTCCTTCCCCCATCAAAGATATCCCATCTTAAACTTACACCGGCAGAAAGTCCGTCCCTGGTAGTTACAGAACCCGGAAAGAATGCTGTAGCTGCACTTCTATTCTTATTCCAACCATAAGAACCTGTAAGGTCTACTACCGGCAGATATCCCGATTTATTGATCTTAATATCGTAATCACTTATTTCCAGATCCTGCTCAATTTGAAGTAAGGAGACATTATTCAATTCTGCCTGATCTATAAAACTTTCCAATTCCAGATCTGTTACAAAATTCACCGTAGTATCAACCGCAAACTGGTTGTCGGTAACCTCACGATCTAAAAGCACATTAAGGTCTCTTTTTGTATTTCGAAGTTGTTGTTCAGTTTCTATCAGGGCGATACTATCGTTATTCACATCTACCCTGGCATTAAGGACCACAAGATTATTCGCCTGGCCATATTCAAACTGATAATTGGCCCTGGTAACCCTGTTCTGGGAAATCTCTAGAGTTTCCTCAAGTACCCCAACATTTTCAGTGAGACGCGCTATCTCATAGTATACACTCATTATCTGTAACACAGTGTTTTCTACGGTCTCCCTGGCATCCAGTTGAGAAAGATCATATTGCTCTTTAAGGCTTTGATAATTATAGTATCTGCCCAGTCCGTCAAATAATGTATAATCCAGATTAATAGAGGCGTTATAAGCGTTATTCTCGATCCCATTCTGAATTACCGTCTCTCCTTCTTCAGGTTCTGTAACCCTGTCATTAAGATCATAATTGGCTCCCGCTATTCCTGAAAGGTTCGGCAGGTAGCCAGAGTTAAGGATACTCTGGTTATTTTCAGCAATCTTAACCTGATTATTAGCCAGCCTTATCCCAAAATTCTCCTCCAGGGCCCGGGCGATAACTTCCTCCTTGGTTAGAATAGTTTCCTGAGACCAGGTTGATGAAAAGCAAAAAACACTAAGAATAAGGATAGATCTATGTAATACTTTCATGTGCTTCTTCTTCTTTTTTCTCTTTTATAGCTCTTTCCATTTCTTCCTTAGCAGGTTTTTCCCCGGTTCTAAGCCATTTCCCACCAACTTTGATGCTGTTGCTTATGGAGATCAATAATGGCAATAATAGCAGCGTTAAAATGGTCGCTATTGCGATCCCATAAGAAATAGAGATCGCCATTGGTTTAAGGAATTGTGCCTGCCTGCTTTTTTCCAGTAATAAGGGCGCTAAACCGGCGATAGTGGTTAGAGATGTTAAAAATATAGCTCTAAACCTCGATTTACCAGCTTCAAACAATGCCTTTTTAAAGTCCATGCCTTCCCGAAGGAAACTATTATATTTCCCAATGAGAACGAGCCCGTCATTGACCATAATTCCCACCAGGGCTATGATCCCCAATGCTGAAAGGACATTTATTGGGAAACCATGTAACCAGTGCCCCCAGGCAACCCCAATAACACTGAACGGGATCATGATCATTAATAGGAACGGCTGACTATAACTTCTAAATGTAAAGGCTATCGTAGCGTAAATAAGGAACAGAATAATTGGGATCACCGCAGCAGCAGAGCTGGAAAGTTTCGAAGCCTCTCTGTTCTGACCTTCATAAGAAACAGTAATACTTGGATATTTCTCAAGGATTGGAGGCAATACATTATTTCTAACATCTTCCATGATCTCGGTAGAACTGCCATTAGGATCTTCCATATCGGCTGAAACCCTGATCTCTCTCATTCCGTCAAGGTGACTAATAGATTCAGTACCTCTTACGATCTCATAATCTGCGATCTCATCAAAAGGAACTCTTTCTCCTGAAGGAGTTACCAGCCTCATTTCGTCAAGATCATTTATAGAAGACCTGTTTTCAAGATCATATCTAACCCAAACCCTTATCTCATCCTGGCCTCTTTGAAAACGTTGTGCCTGTGCCCCAAAGAAACCATTCCTGATCTGCCTCATCACTTCACCAAGATCCAGACCCAGGGCATATGCATTATCTTTTAAATTCACATTGATCTCCTTGATCCCTTGTGGATCATTATCCGTAACATCTTTTAGCAGCGAATTATTTTCAAGGTTTTGTTTTAATTCTTCCTTAGCTGCTTCCAATTCTTCAAGATTATTCCCCAGAAGTGATACTGAAACAGGAGATCCTCCAAAGTTCCCTCCCGAACCAAAAGTAAGGTTCTCAACTCCAAATACAGGACCTACTTCATCCCGTATGGCGTTCGTAATTTCTGGAGAACCAAAGTCACGTTCCTCGCCCGGTAATAGATTCACCTGAAGTGAAGCTTTATTATTCCCGGGTCCAACCCTTTTTATAATATTTTCAACAACCTGCTTATTGCCGGTCTGTTTTTCAGAGTAATCATCGTTCACTCTCCAGGCTGCCGCCTCAACCATAGAAATAATCGAATCTGTACGAGCCGGGTTCACCCCTTCAGGCATTAAAAGATCTATACTTACCCTGTCACTGGCGATACTCGGAAACAAAGTTATTCGTATCCAGTTACCACCTATTGCTCCAATGGTTAGCACCAGCACCGTAACCAGGATACTCAAAGCCAGGACCTGTTGGTTCAGTACAAATTTAAGTACAGGACTATAAATTCTATCTCGCATATAAGACATCGCCCTGTCTCCGAATTTATTCGCCACTTTCATCTTCTCGAAGAATTTGGCGATACCTTTTTTAGGACTTCCATTGGAGTTGTCTCTGCGCAGAGCTTTAGAATGTGCGATATGAGCAGGTAGAATTATCAAAGCCTCCACTAGCGAAATAATCAGGGTAAGAATAACTACGGTTGAAACTTCTCCAAAGAATTCACCAATCCGGCTATCCAGAAACAGGAAAGTGGAAAAGGCAAGTACAGTGGTAATGATCGCAGATAAAATTGGCGGAACCACTTCCATGGTACCATCCATAGCCGCCTGAATTGGACTTTTACCCATTTCAGAATGCTGGAAAATATTTTCTGAGATCACGATCCCGTCATCTACAAGGATACCAATCACAATGATCATCCCGAAAAGAGACAGAACATTAATAGTAACACCCATTGAACCTGCAAAAATGAACATTCCCAGGAAAGCGATTGGTAAACCAAAGGCAACCCAGAAAGCCAGCCTGATATTCAGAAAAAGAGACAGGAAAAACAGTACCAGTAACATTACCATGATCCCATTCGCAACAAGAAGCTGGAGAAACAATCCTTTTTTTACCGTACTGATATTCAGAAAAAGAGCCAGGACCCACCGTACCCGTACCATTCCCATGCTCCCATTCTCAACAAGAAGCTGGGTACGTTGATTTAGGGTGATAGACTGATCGTTAACAACATTCAGCTGTACATTACTGCTCTTTTGATTAAATTCTTCTACATATTCGTTGATCTTATCGGCGGTAGCAAGCAGGTCTTCGCTGCTTGTATTACTTACCCCAACATTTACAGCTACGTTTCCATTGAAGTAAAGGGCATTCGGGGTTTCAGAGAATTGGTCCCTAACCGTGGCAATTTCACCAAGCCGGACAATCTCTCCTGTAGAACTGGACTTTAATACGATGTCATTTAAAGCATCGGCATAATAAGCCCGGTTGTTGGCGCGTATAAGGTAATCTTCAGCATCGGTCTTAATAGTTCCCCCGGTAGAAAGTATATTCGAATTTCTAACCGCTTGAGCCACCTGCTCAAAAGTAAGATCGTAGGCAAGCAGGTCATTCTCACTAACAGCTATTTCTATCTCTTCCTGGGGAAACCCGGAAATACTTATCTGGGAAACTCCATCCAGAAGCCGGAGGTCGTTTTCAATTTGCTGACTTATCTGTTTAAGTGTCGCTAAGGGGACATTCTCCCCGCTCACCGCAAAATTGATAGTTTCCCTGATAAATTCCTGTTTGGAGACTACCAAAGGCTCCATTCCCCCGGGGAAGGTAGGAACACGATCTACAGCATTCTTAACCTCGGTAAGCATGGCATCTATATTCTCACCGCGTTCTATTTCAACGGTAATAGAGCCTCCACTTTCACGAGCTACCGAAGTCACTCGATCTATTCCTTCAAGACCTTTCAGGTTGTCTTCGATCTTCAGGATAATTCCTTCTTCAATTTCTTCTGGAGCTGAACCTGGATAGGCAATACTAATATTTATTATCCTGGAATCCTGCAGTGGGAAAAACGAAGATTTCATGTTCATTATCCCGATAACCCCGAAAATGATAAAAGCCATGATCACGACGTTTACCGCAACCCCAAACTTTATAAAGTAATTGATTAGCTTTCTCAAGATTTTTCTTTTTTAAGAAGGTCTCTTTGTCCCTGGATCTTTACCAGCATACCCGAATAGGCACCGGGAACATTCGCAGATAATATTTTTGTTCCGTCATCAAGTCCTTTAATTACAACCGTATTGTTGGTGAAATAGACAGGATTGATATTCACTAGATTCAAGGTACTGTCTTTTACTACGAACACCTTCGATCTCTCTACTAGCAGCTCCCGTGGAATTTCTATAGCATTCTTTTCGTCCTTGGCATCCAGCTGAGCTTCCAGATACATGCCTTCGCTCAAATCAGGATTTTCAACCTTTATAAATACCCTGATACTTTGAGTTTCCTGGTTCACCTTTCCATTGATACGGCTCACAGTTCCTTCAAATGTCTTTGTACCTTCAAGATTCTTAAGTTTCACGGCTTTTCCAACTTCAAGAACATCACTGAATTTCTTAGCAATAGAAACCTCCAGCTCATATACGCTTGGATCTATATATTCGCCAAGTTTCTGACCCGGGCGGATTAAAGTACCCCTGTTTACCAGCGCCTCGGTTAATATCCCGTCATAAGGAGCTACAATTCTATATTTAGAAAGCCTTTCTTCTAGATTCTTGACATTGTAATATGCAGAAACGATTCCACGGCCGGTTATAAAATATTGCTCCTGTTGAGTTTTCGTTTCTGGCAGCGGGGGAACAGATTGAGTAATGTCAAAACTCTTCAGATAAGTATCCCATTTTTTAAATGCTTCAGGATAATCCAGACGAAGATCTGGCATGATAGAAGTTATATTATTATAAAGATCACTTTTTGCCGATTGGACCGAAGCGGCGTATTCTTCGGAATCTATACTAAGTAGAACCTGCCCTTTCTTAAATTTCTGCCCCGGTCTGAAATCTTTACTCCTAAACCTGAAAATCCCCTGTCCCTCTGAGAAAAGCTCAAGCCGATGTAAGGCTGTAATATTACCATTAGCGGGCACTACAATTGGCACTGTAGTATTCTTAACTGTATCTATAAAAACACTTTTAATAGTCTTGTTTACAGGAGGCTTCTCCTTAACATTGCTATCTATAATAAGTTTAGCGCCAAAAAATGCTGCTACAACCAGCACTACACCCAGCGCCGAAAGAATGATCTTGCGTTTATCCATAACAGTCTTAGGACTAAGATCAGTCCCTTTGGTTTAATTGAAATCTTAAAATTTACGTATTAACTTATCTGCTCAAGGTCGAGTTGAAGTTCCTCCCATTCCGCCATTAACTTTTCAAGCTTCTTTTTGGAAACATTATAGTTATTAAGGAAGTCTGGTTTAGTGACCGTTTCCTCATAATTCTCGGCAAGTTGTTTGTCTTTGGTTTTTAGCTCTTTTTCAAGCTTGGTGATCTTAGCTTCAGTCTTACTGAGGCGGTTTTTAAGTCTTTTTAATTCCTTCTGGTCTGTAAAAGATCTTTTCTCTGAGGTATCTTCTTTCTTTTTAGAAGTTTTCACCTTTTCACTTTTTTCAACCGCTCTCATATCCAGCATCTTTCTTTGATCCAGGTAATAATCAATATCTCCAAGATATTCCCTGATCTTATGATCTCTGAATTCGTAAACCCTACTGGTTAGATTCTGAAGAAAATCCCTGTCGTGAGAAACAATTATCAAAGTGCCTTCAAAATTCTTCAGCGCCTCTTTTAAGACGTTCTTAGATTTTATATCCAGGTGGTTGGTAGGTTCATCCATCACCATTACATTGAATGGTTCCAGTAGCATTTTACAAAGCGCCAGCCTGTTTCGCTCCCCTCCCGAAAGTACTTTTACTTTCTTTTCAACTTCATCACCCCTGAATAGGAAAGCTCCAAGCATATCTCGAACCTTGGTCCTGTTCTTTTCATTGGAAGCATCTTCCATAGTTTGAAGAACAGTTTTATCACCGTCCAGATATTCGGCCTGATTCTGGGCGAAGTACCCAATCTGAACATTATGGCCGAGCTTTAGTTTACCTTCATGCTTGATTTCTCCTATTATGATCTTGGCAAGCGTAGTTTTACCCTGACCATTCTGACCTACAAAGGCGATCTTACTCTGACGTTCGATCAATAAATTCACATCCCTAAGCACCTTTTTATCTCCATAAGATTTTTCAAGATGTTCAGCTTCAATGACCACTTTACCCGGATTCACCGAAACAGGGAAGTTCACGGACATTACCGCATTATCGTCCTCATCAACCTCTATCCGGTCTATCTTATCAAGTTTCTTAATTAGAGACTGTGCCATCGAAGCTTTACTTGCCTTAGCTCTGAACTTATCGATAAGCTTTTCAGTATTTTCTATTTCTTTCTGCTGGTTCTTCTGAGCCGCTAACTGCTGCTCTCTTAACTCTTTTCTGAACTCAATGAATTCAGAATATGGTTTTCTATAGTCATAAATACTACCCAGCGAAATTTCAATACTTCGGTTGGTAACATTATTCAGGAACATTTTATCGTGGGATACCAACATCACACAACCGGTGTAATTTTTCAAAAAGCTTTCCAGCCAGATGATACTTTCAATATCAAGGTGGTTGGTAGGCTCATCTAGAAGAAGAATATCGTTGTTCTGAAGTAAAAGCTTAGCGAGTTCAATTCTCATTCTCCAACCTCCAGAGAAAGTCTCGGTAAGCCTGTCAAAATCTTCCCTCTCAAATCCAAGACCCTGAAGCACTTTTTCAGTCTCTCCTTCATAATTATAGCCTCCAATAATCTCATACTGGTGAGTGACCTCACTAAGATCCTGGATTAGCTGATTATAAGACTCGCTTTCATAATCTGTTCTCGTGGCAAGCTGCTCATTGATCTTCTCCATCTTAGCCTCCAGCATTTTGATCTCCTCAAATGCCTGATGGGCTTCATCAATTACCGTCCTGCCGTGTTCAAAATCCAGATCCTGCTTTAAAAAACCAATTCTTAGCTCCTTATCTTTGGCGATCTGTCCCGAATCGTATTCCTGCTCTCCAGAAATGATCTTTAACAACGTAGATTTTCCGGCACCATTTTTCCCTATAAGACCAACTCTATCCCCTGCTCCAAGACGGAAACTCACCTCTTTAAAAAGGTATTCACCCTGGAAGGAGACTGAAAGATTATGAATATTCAGCATTATGTAACAAATGTATCATTAAGATTTTTGCAAAGATGACTAAATTTGGGTTGTAAAAAAAATAGGATGAGCTTACTTAAAGGAACTAAGATCTACAGTATTATCACCGGAACCTGTCCCGTATGTCACGAAGAGAGCATGTATAAAGAAAAGAACCCTTATAAATTGGGTTCGGTCTTCCAAATGCATGAGCGTTGTTCTAACTGCGGAACAAAATATAAGATAGAACCATCGTTTTTTTATGGAGCCATGTATGTATCTTATGCTGTGGGGATCGCCTTTGCTGTAGCCGCCTTTGTCATTTCATATGTGTTCCTTGGAGCAAGCTTGCTAGGCGCATTCTTTTCGATTGTAGGAACCCTGGTTGTATTCATGCCAGTGATAATGAGATTATCGCGTAATATATGGATCAACTTGTTTTTTGGCTATAAACCGAATGCAGGCAAAAGTTAATTGATCAGAAAGTGCTTTTTAGTAAACCTTTCCAGGTTCACTTCAGAATTTAACGGAGTTCCGTCTTCAATATGATCAATTAGCATACGAGCCATGTTAGGCGCGATTAATACTCCCCTGCTTCCAAAACCATTACAACAGTAGATATTCTGAAATTCAGGATGTACACCAACTAATGGTTTTCTATCTGAAACTGCCGGACGTATCCCTGCTATTTGATCTACGACCTCAAATTCACATTTAATGAGTGATTTCAAGTCGGAAACAAGCTTTTCTTTTGCTTTTTCAGTCACTTCAGGAGTTTTATCCTGATGATCATAAGTTGCACCAACCTTGTAATAGTTATCCCCTAAAGGCATCAGGAAAACGGAAGATTTCACAGCAAAATCAAGTTTTAGATCGGGTGCATATACGATAATATATTCCCCCTTATTTCCCCTTAGAGGCAAATATTTGAAATACGGATTTTGCTTCAATCCGAAACCTTCACAAAAGATGATCTTTTTAGCAAGGACATCGTTATACTTAACATGATCCTTTTCAATCTGAAGATTGGAATAATTAAATCTCGATAAAGTCAGACTTGTTTTGGCTTCTAGATATCCTCTATAGTTGTCTAGTAGCTTCTCTGTATCAATATTACCTGTACCATCAACTTTCCCTAGAGAGTAATTAGCTATTAAATTGGGATTTTTATTTTTCTTTAATTCGGGATCCAGGAAAGGTGAAAGTTTTGGTTTATCTGAAGCAATAAACCAATCGTTCTGTTCTTCTATGGAGTGAAACCTACGGTAGATATTCCATTTGTGAATTAGTTTCACATCTAGCTTTTCCTCCATTCCCTCGTAAAAAGGAAGAGCTACTTTGATCTGTTCAGCAGCATTCCAGGCCAGTGTAAACCGTTTTAAAATTACCGGGTTAAAGATACCTCCAGCCACATAGGATGAACTCTGAGAATTATCCTCGTAAACCATAAAGTTCTTACCTCTACGATCCAGTTCTTCGGCAACTGCCATACCACTAAGGCCAAGGCCAACGATAATGTAATCTAACATGTATTAATTAATGGTAAAGAGGGGCTTCTTTGTTATTAATAAACATTAAGGTAAGAAAAAAGCGCCCAAACTGGGCGCTTTTTTAAATAAGATTTAAGAGTTAATAACTCCACATGTCCTGTTCGAAGTTCCGGATCTGTTCCTTGATCCGCTGTGATTCGAGCAATTGCATAAAGGCATTTTCTGCAATGTACTCATCGATCTCACGATCTCCCTGGACGTTATCTTCTTTATAAATTATACCGTCAAACCTTCTGGAATTAAGAAGATGATCAAAAGATATAACCTGTGAAGTATTTCCTCCTGTGAATACTTTAGCGTCATGAAGTACTTCTCTGGCATCAGGATACCATACCCAGAATAATTCAACAAGATCTGTTTGTCCCGAATCAATAAAGTTTACATCGGGAGCTACAGGAGCAATCCCTAATAAACGATATTTAAGTTCAGCTAAACGCTTGTCGAAATACCAGATACCACGAATGTGATATTCAGCGATGTCGGCAGATCCAAGATCACGACGATCTATAAACTGCCCATCAACCTGTTCACCGGCATTATATTGCTCAATACCAAGATCTGTAGTATCGATCTTAGATAAGGTTGCCTGTATATCTTTAAGAGTTCTTTTTTCTGTAAAATAAGAATCGGCATAAACATTCTCGATCTTACCTTGCTTGATGGCGCTTACTAGGACATCATAAAGGGATCTTCTATTTGCACCTATGTTATTAGTATCAATCGGATAATAAAGAGGAAAATTCACTCTTTCATCAAGATCGATTATTTCCCATGTTCCTTTAGACCAAAGGATATCACGATCTCCTACATAACCGTATTCAAGAGGTTTATCCTCTTCGTCAACGAATGCCTGAGCTTCCGATTTCTTCCCAATTTCTTCGGGCTTCTCGGCATTCAGGATGTTTGCCTGACCGAAAGAAGAGACCCCCAACATCATCACAAAACCATATGTACAAATTTCCTTCAAGCTCATTTTCAAAATTTTTTAGTTCGTAAGCTCAATCACTACAGGAGCTACCTTCTTAAGTTTGTAACCTGAGTTTCCTGCAAGTGATGCATTAATATCATAAATCTGAACAGATTCACCTCTACCTGCACGTCTTAATGCAGCTTTGGCTCTGTCATCTAATCTGCTTCCATTAACCAAAATAGTTGGTTGCCCTGGAACTTTGAATTTAAATCCTGTAACGTTTAGTTTAAGATCGAAATCGAAATCTGGCAAATTAGCACCAACAGTAGAGATCTCAAGGCTATTTCTTTGCATAGAAACGGCACCGTCTTCTCCACGAATAGTACCTACAGGTCTTGGAATATCCTTAACCCTGAATGTCTTCTTATCTGAAACAGTTTTACCTCCAGGAAGAGTACCACTAACACTAATAGTTACCTCTCTGGCCTGAAGTGTAGTCACATCCATAAGATAATTTCCTGTTCCACCAGCACTTCTTAAACCAGGTGCATTTGCACTAACATTGCTTACACCAGGAATAGAAATTGTCATTGGGTTTTGAACTCCACGATACACCACGTTCATCTTATCTGCAGAAATTACTGCTGAATTAGGAAGTGGAATTACGTTATAAGAATCAGATATTTGAATACTTTTTAAGGAATCGTTTTCCATATACTGAAGCTCACCAGTGATCTTCTGCTCTCCTACATTTCCTGCAGGAAAATCAAGTACTACCTGTCCAGCTTCTGTATTATCAACTTCTTTACCGTTGATCACTACGTTCTCAAACTGTAGCGTATTATCAAAACGACCAAGAACTACTTTACCGGTGAAATTTTCACCACTAAAGAAAGCAGGTTTTGATGGAATTACGATTGCCTCGTAATTTTTAAGGGATACATCACTCTGTAACTGTCCAGATAGCATAGAAGAAAGGATCTCACTTTCCGTATTTTTTATATCAGCCTGAAGTTGGGTTAACTGAGTAATTGAAGCTACCAATGGGAAACCTTCAAATCTGTATTTTAACCATGGTACGTTAGCACCTTCAACATTTACAGGTTCCGTAGCAAATTCCTGCTGCACATTAACCTTGCTAGCTATAGCAGGATAACTTCCATTTAAAATTTCAGCTACACTTTCTCTATACTGCTGAATGTTATTCAAGAACTCTTCTCCATTTGGATTGATCCTACCAGACTGGAAAAACATTTCGTCCATTGCGGTAGATTGATCCATAGTTTCGTAATCTGTAGCATCATCTACTGAATTTTTCAATTCAGTTTTGATCCCTTCAATGTACTGGCTAAGGTTCGAAGAAAGTTCATGAATTCTATCAGCGTCCTCTTTGATAGAAGTATATTTTGCCGGTTGCTCTTCTACTTTAGTAGCAAGTCCAGCCATTAGCGCGTTGTTTCTTTCAGCATAGTTCGCTGTAGATGCGCTTAATTTTTCATTCATTAGTCCGAAAGCGGTAAGAACCTCTTTGGACATGTTTAGAGCCATCATGGCGATGAAAACCAGGTACATTAGGTTAATCATCTTCTGCCTTGGCGATTGTTTTCCGGATGCCATGTCTAATTAGTTGTTTTTAAATTAATATAACAGCTTAATTGAAAAATTATCAATTAGACTCTAACTTTTCCGTTCATCGCAGTTAACATTCCACCATAAACATTATTCAATGACTCCATATTTTCTGTAAGAGAATTCATTTGAGCTTTAAGCCTTCCAGCATTCTCTGCAACCTCCTGGTTAACTTCTGCTTGTTTTGCAGCAGATTCAACCTGAGCTTTATAAATATTGTTAAGAGTTTCCATTTGAGCAGCTGCAACGCTTAATTCCTCGCTATACTTCTTTTGAGAAGCCATAGAATCAACAGTTGGAGCAATACCTTTTGCAGCTCCTTCAAAATTCTTGATACTGTCTCCTAAAGAAGCCATAAGATTTGCATCTAACTTAGCCTCTTTTAGCATTGCGTCAAGTTTTTTAGAAAGCATTCCTTCCGCTTCTTTTTCTTCAGCAATCACTACAGACCTGTCTCTTCCAGGTCCACCTGCAAGTTCAGGGTATACTAAAGACCAGTCTAGTTCATCGTCTACCGGTTCAAAAGCCGAATAAGCGAATACCAGGGCTTCAACGATAAGTCCTAAAATTAACATTGGATTACCTCCAGGCCAGTGCATGATTTTGAAAAGGGCACCTAGAATAACCACAGATGCTCCCAGACCATACACCATATTGGTCATTTTCTTTGTTGATCTTGAATTTGCCATAACTCTAATGTTTAGATTTTCTTGATTGTTTTATTGATAGGTTTAAGTTCTAATTTTTAATTATGGATTCTTTTGGTTAAGAGTCACATCAGTTCCCAGGTAATCCTGTACCGTTCTAAAACCGATATAACTTCTTGCTGAATCCATATATTCGTAATCCCTTGAACTTACTTGAAGAAAATAAGCTACATCTTTCCATGATCCTCCACGAACCACTTTTCTTAGATCTTCAGGATTATTTACTGTAGGGTTCATCGTAGACATGTACTCATAAGATCCCGGATCATATGATGAATCCACCCACTCTGCAACATTTCCAGCCATATTATACAATCCGTAATCGTTAGGATCGTATGACTTTGCCTCTACAGTATAAAGCGCCTGATCTGCTGCATAATCTCCTCTCAAAGGCTTGAAATTAGCCATGAAACATCCGCGATCATTAAGCGTATAAGGTCCACCCCAAGGATAAGAAGCTCCTTCGAGACCACCTCTGGCTGCATATTCCCATTCACCTTCGGTTGGTAACCTGTAAGACGGAACATTTGCATCACCCTTTTCACGACGGAAGTCGTTATGGTATTTTGTTCTCCACTGCGTAAAGGCTCTTGCCTGTTTCCAGGAAACACCTACTACAGGGTAATCGTCAAAAGCACTATGCCAGAAGTAATCATTATGCATAGGCTCGTTATATGAATAATTGAAGTCTTTGATCCAAACAGTAGTATCAGGATAAATTTGAACTTCTTCAGTTTTTATGAAATCACTACGCTTCTTATTGTTGTTTCTTGCCGCAGACTGAATATCCATATAAGAATATCTGAACTTCAGCTTTTTCACATCAATAGTGCGCTGACCGTTATAAACCTCATCCAATGGAATATACATGGAGTCCATAACTTCTGCATAGTAAACATCAGGATAATCTTCAGTATCCCAAACAATATCAATATCCTTGTTTAATTTTCTATTTGCATAATCATCTGAAGGACCACCCTGACCATATGTATTCAACATATATTCTTCATAAGGCGTCATGTCTCCATCATCTGCATCGGCAAAAGCATATTCACCTATAGCATCATCTCCAGGAGTTGCACCCTGTAATTCTGCCATTATCGCAAGATTAACCCTAACTATAGAATCTCTTACATCCTCAACAAATTGTCTGTATTCAGAATTTGTTATCTCTGTTTCGTCCATATAGAAAGAGCGAACGGTAACAGTTTTAGGAGGTGCATTCTTCTGTCCGGCTATGTCATCATCAGATTTACCCATAATGAATGCGCCACCTGGAATCAATGTCATACCATAAGGTTTCTCCGGATTCCATTTCTTCCCCTCCGCACCTACAACCTGTCCACGATCACCTCCGCCACAACTTGAAAGCAAGGCCAGAACAGCAATGAGCGAAATATACTTCTTCATAATTATCTTAGGTTAAGACATTTTGATTTACGGCAGTAAACCTATCTAATTATTTTTTAAAAAACAATATTTCAGATAAAAATACAGTAAATCAGAATAATGTCTGGATATATTTTTTTAGACTTCGTTTTTTCTTTTTGCTTTATACCAGCGTTCCGGAATCACCTGATTGCAAGCTTCCAGATAATCTTCTTCGCTGCAAGGTAATAACGTATGCCTTTTTAATTTAGTATTCATATTCGACAAAAATGGAATTTCTATCCACCAACGCCCGCTCACAGGGCTTTTGAAAAATACCAGAACCTCATCATCTATTGGGACCTGATACTTTATAAACTCCTTTTTTGCAGAAATAGTATTTTCATTAGTACGATAATTTACTCCTTCGATAAAGTACCAGATGATCTGAGCTACCAGCATATTTGCCAGTTCACCTAAATTATCCTGATATTCGTACACCCCGAAAGAGGAAACCTTATCGCTTATTCCAGCGTATCTTGAAAGGGCACAAATTTCCCGACCATTGAAGCCATTGGGGGAGTTAAAATATGCCGAATTCATTGCCCCGGATTCTATAGATCCAAGATCAAGACCCACTAGATTGGCACTTCTGAAAATAGGCTCCATTAGTGCTATATCTGATGTTACTTCTCCTAACCTATATGCTTCAAAGAACAACCTCTCCATAAGTTCAATCTCATCCTGAGAATTGAAATAAGTCTGATAACCAACGGTGGAATAATTAAATAAATTATAAGGTTGGTCAACTACGATTTTTCCTACATAAGATTGATTAGAAATCGGCTTTTCTGCATCACCAAGATCGAACCGCCTATCAATATTCACAAGGTTAACCATCTGATCTAACTTATCATATGCTCTATATTGAGCATAGATCAGATCCTGACTCCCACCGATAATAATCGGCATTATATCCTGTTTTACGAGACTTTCAACCAGATTCTGAACAGCAAAATAGGTATCTTCAACGGTAGCGCCGGGATTTATATCACCCAAATCTGCAAGATTTAACTTCCAGTTACCCGGGTACAATCTGTAAAACTGCCTTCTCAAATGGTAAAATTCAGGAGAATCTGAAGGGCTAATAGATCTCCTGGTCTCACGCACCCCGAAAATAGCCACATTAACTCCTTCCATTACGGGTAAACCCGATCTCTCGGTATGAAGTCGAATATTAGCACCTATAGATTGAGGGTTTAAACTCTTAATCTCATCCAGTAAATCATCCTTTACCGGACTAAGAAAATCGAACTCCATACTCTATTTCTTTTTGGTAGTTTTCTTTTTGGTTGTTCTTTTCTTCGCCGCAGGTTTCTTTTTAGCTGCCGGCTTTTTCTTTTTCTTGGTATTCTTTTCGATAATCTCTTTTACCTCATCCAGGGTAAGCTCTTCGGCCTTGGTAGTCTTAGGTAATTCTACCTTTGTTTTGCCTTTTATGACATTAAATCTACCCCACCTGGCCTTTTCAACCCTGATACCTTCTTCCTCCCAGTGATGGATCAGCTTTTCACGCTCTTTCCTAAGCTTATCTTCAATAAGCTCTTCTATATCATTATCTGAAAGATTATCAAAATCATATTTTTTGTTCACATTAATGAACATATTGTTCCACTTTAAATATGGGCCAAATCTTCCTACACCTTTTTGAACCGGCATTTCCTTGTATTCATAGATAGGCGCGTCTGCTTTTTCCTTTTCCTTGATCAGCTCCATCGCACGGTCGAATTCCACATTCAATGGATCTTCCCCTTTCTCAAGTGACACGAAAGTCTTCCCAAATCTTACGTAGGGACCATACCTGCCATTATTCACCTCTACATCTTCACCTTTATATTCTCCTAATTTCTTCGGAAGTTGAAAAAGATCCATCGCTTCCTCGTAAGTGAGCGTCTCCATACTTTGATCTGGACTAAGACTGGCAAATTTCGGTTTCTCGTCATCTTCCACACTACCAATCTGAACCATAGGTCCAAATTTCCCTAATCTTACACTTACTGGTTTACCGGTTTCAGGATCTTCTCCCAAAATACGTTCCCCTACTTCACGGTCGGCGTTCTTTGCCACATCCTGAACATGCGGATGGAAATCCTTATAGAATTCCTTCATCATAGCCGTCCATTCCTCATTTCCCTCTGCGATGTTATCAAAGCTTTCCTCGACCTTCGCCGTGAAATTATAGTCCAGAATATTAGAAAAGTGATTTACCAAAAAGTCATTAACCACCATCCCTGTTGCAGTAGGCACCATTTTACCTTTGTCACTACCAACGGTTTCGGTTAATGTTTTCTCTTTTAGCTGGTCATTTTTAAGCTCAAACTGCACATAATCCCTATCAGTCCCGTCAACAGAACCCTTTTCAATATAATTTCTGCTCTGAATTGTAGAAATTGTTGGTGCATAAGTAGAAGGTCTACCAATACCCAATTCTTCAAGCTTCTTAACTAAAGAAGCTTCTGTATATCTGTAAGGGGGCCTGGTGAATCTTTCAGTCGCAGTAATAAATTCATTGTTAAGTGGATCGTTTACCTTTAATGCAGGTAACATTCCGCTTTGTTCTTCATCTTCCTCGTCACTTCCTTCCAGATAAACTTTAAGGAAACCATCAAATTTCAACACCTCTCCATTGGCAGTAAATTGGTTATCGTGTTTATCTGCTTCGATTTTCACATTTGTTCTTTCCAATTGAGCATCGCTCATTTGCGAAGCAATGGCTCTTTTCCAGATCAATTCATATAAGCGTTGCTGATCACGATCTGCAGAAATACTGTGCTTTTCAAAGTTTGTAGGACGAATTGCTTCGTGAGCTTCCTGAGCTCCTTTAGACTTACCTTTAAACTGGCGTGCTTTGGCATATTTATCGCCATAAGCTTTTAAAATCTCTTCCTTAGCACCTTTCCTGGCGTCTTCAGAAAGATTCACAGAATCGGTTCTCATGTAAGTAATATGACCGGCTTCGTATAAACGCTGAGCCATAGTCATGGTCTTACTTACTGAAAAGTATAACTTTCTTGCAGCTTCCTGCTGTAAAGTTGAAGTT
Organism: uncultured Flavobacteriaceae bacterium; assembly: GCA_965364455.1. Lineage (GTDB taxonomy): Bacteria > Bacteroidota > Bacteroidia > Flavobacteriales > Flavobacteriaceae > Christiangramia. Next base: position 1,326 of record CBDTXN010000024.1, on the reverse strand, counting down.
GTAAATGGTGGTGCTGGATTCTTTTTAGCCGGTTTTGTAGTAAGATCGGCTACTTTAAAGTTTGCACCTATATTTTCTTTTAGAAACTTTTCAGCTTCTTCTTTGGTATCAAAATTCTTTGGGATCTTGGCCTTAAAAGATTTGCCTTCCTCTGTTGAGAATTCAGCATCGATCCTATAAGAAGCAACAGGATTAAAATCCTGAATTTCACGCTCTCTTTCAACAATAAGTCTTACCGCAACAGATTGAACACGACCCGCAGAAAGGCCCCCTTTTACTTTTCTCCATAATACCGGAGAAAGTTCATAACCAACCAGTCTGTCTAAAACCCTTCTCGCTTGCTGAGCATTAACGAGATTATAATCTATACTTCTTGGATTATCTATTGCCTTAAGAATTGCAGATTTAGTGATCTCATGAAAAACGATCCTTTTTGTCTTCTCGTCCTTAAGTTTAAGTTCTTCAGCCAAATGCCAGGCAATAGCCTCCCCCTCACGGTCTTCATCACTCGCTAACCATACCATTTCTGCATCCTTTGCCAATCCTTTCAACTTTCGAACAACATCCTTCTTGTCCTTGGATACAATATATTTAGGCGTAAAATCTCCTTCGGTATCTACACCTATTTCTTTGGTAGGAAGATCTGCGATATGCCCAAAACTGGAAGCGACCTTATAATCGGTTCCCAGAAACTTTTCTATGGTTTTAGCCTTCGCAGGAGACTCAACAATCACTAAATTCTTAGCCATAAATCTGTCGGTTTGTAAATGCAAAAGTATATCAAATTTTTCTTCCTCTCGTTAAACTTGCATTAAAACCAAAGAACAAAGCCTTGAAAAGCCTGAATTTGAAGCCATCCGGCGATTCAAAAAAATCTGGATGGGATAAATTTAATTTAACCTATTCAGTGTAGAAATAAATAGAAGAAACTCCCTGTAAAGCATATCTTAGGTCAGGTGAAATGTTACCTGAAACCGATGTAGCGTCATTAAAAGCCAGAATTCTTCCGTTGTTATTTAAAGCTTCTGCAACAAAAATCACGTTATAATTTGAATTGTAAACTACATTCACAGGATTACCAAGTAAAGTATTGTTTCCGGATATCCTAAGCTGGTCTTCTGCTCCTATAAATCCGCCATTTACAAGGGCGGAGAACTTTTCATCAAAATCCTCTATAACATGTAAGCCTCCATCTGAACTTGATTCTACATCTCCAATATCAGAGATCACCATAGTATCATTATCGTAATCCAGACCATGTGCCCTCACGACTCCCTGAACAGATATTATTTTATTTGCCGCAGCGACCTGGTTACCCCTATATGA
>CBDTXN010000023.1:0-19232 GCA_965364455.1 uncultured Flavobacteriaceae bacterium | reverse complement strand
TTCATGGTAGATTTGGGGCAAAAAAAGGTGGAATTTTATTCCGCCTTTTTTTATGCGCTAAACTTAATACCACGAATAAAAAAAGGCTGCCATGATTCTGGCAGCCTTTTTTTATACTATATATACTGAATGATTATTTCGCCTTTGCATATCGACTTGAAACCTCTGTCCAGTTGATCACGTTAAAGAACGCATCAATATATTCAGGACGCTTGTTTTGATAATTCAAATAATAAGCATGTTCCCAAACATCAAGACCTAAAATCGGGGTTCCACCACAACCAACTTTTGGCATTATTGGATTATCCTGGTTTGGAGTAGAGCAAATTTCTACTTTACCACCTTCATGAACACAAAGCCATGCCCATCCAGATCCAAACTGACCTGCAGCTGCTTTAGAGAATTCTTCTTTAAAAGCTTCAAAAGATCCAAATGCACTATCAATTGCACTTGCTAGTTCTCCATCAGGCTTTCCTCCACCTTCCGGTGACATGATCTCCCAGAATAAACTGTGGTTGTAAAATCCACCACCATTATTACGAACAGCTTTATTAGACATATCAAGATTCTTTAAGATATTCTCGATATTTTTCCCTTCTAAATCTGTTCCCTCAATCGCGTTGTTTAATTTACTAGTATAACCCGCGTGATGTTTTCCATGGTGAATTTCCATAGTTCTAGCATCAATATGTGGTTCCAATGCATCAAAAGCATATTTCAATTTTGGTAACTCAAAAGCCATAATTATCTAATTTTTATAGTGATTAGTATTTAAACTGACCCAAATTTAGCTATTAGGCTATGTAATGGAAATTTTTTAGTGTTATAAAATACTTAAAAGCAATGCTAATCTGGGACTCATTTTTATTTTAAATTTAAACTTTCGTAAAAACCGCTAATCCTAATAATATCGCCTTTTTTGAAAAACTCGTTTAATATTTACAATGCTTCAGCAGGCTCTGGAAAGACTTTTACTTTAGTCAAAGAATATCTTACCCTGCTTTTTACTTCATCCAAAAAAGACAGGTATAAAAATATACTTGCGATCACCTTCACCAATAAAGCAGTTGGGGAAATGAAAAAAAGGATCATTGAAAGCCTTTCAGACTTTTCCAGAATAGAGGAAAACTCGAATAACAATGCCTTGCTCAATATAATTTCTGAAGAGACCGGAATATCCAAAAAAGAAATAAAAAAGAAATCATCAGAAATTCTGAAGAGTATCATTCATAATTATGCTGCCTTCGAAATTTCAACTATAGATGGTTTTACGCATAGGGTTCTAAGAACATTTGCTAGAGACCTGGGAATTCCCATGAATTTTGAGGTAGAATTAAGCACTGATGATATCCTGATGGAAGCAGTTGAAAGCTTGATAAGCCGGGCGGGAAATGATAAGAAATTAACCAAAGTCCTAATTGATTATACCCTTTCAAAAACAGATGATGATAAAAGTTGGGATATTAGCCGAGACCTTTTCAATATTTCGAAACTCCTAATTAATGAAAATCATCAAAAGGCTATTCAGGTTTTAAAGGATAAGAGCCTAGACGATTTCGAGAAATTTGGTAAAAAACTCAGATCTGATATAAAACTGGCCGATGATACTTTAAAACTCTCTGCAGACTCCTTTTTTGACCTCATTCAGAGTAATGGAATCCAGGAAACAGATTTTAGCGGACAATACGTCCCTAAACATTTTAAAAAACTGCAGTCAGGGTTAGGATCTATAAATTTTAATGTGAAATGGGCCGAGAATATTGAGGAGCAACCTCTGTATCCAAAAAAGGCAAGTGAAGAGGCAAAAGCCGGTCTTGATGGAATCCAGGATGAAATTGTCGAAATCTTTAACGCATCAAAGAAAGCCTACTTTCAAATTGAATTTCTTACAGAGATCAAAAAGAACCTGGTGCAGTTATCTTTATTAAATGAGATAAACCGGGAGGTCGAAGAAATCAAGAAAGAGAGAAACCTTGTATTGATCTCAGAATTTAATCCCAGGATCAGCGAGGAAGTGAAGGACCAGCCTGTTCCTTTTATATATGAAAGACTAGGTGAACGCTATCAACATTATTTCATTGATGAATTCCAGGATACCTCTACCATGCAATGGGAAAATCTAATTCCGCTGGTAGCGAATAAGCTGGATTCTGCAGAACCCGCAGGTTTAACTTTAGTTGGTGATGCCAAGCAAAGTATATATAGATGGCGCGGTGGACGAGCTGAACAGCTAATAGACCTCAGCAACCTTAAAAGCATACCCTTTCAAACCGAACAGGGGGTCGTAAATCTTCCCGATAATTTCAGGAGTGGATCGGAAGTGGTAAATTTTAATAATAACTTTTTCACTTTTGCTGCCTCTTTACTGAATTATCCTGAATATTCTGATCTCTTCAAAGGTTCTGCTCAGAACCCTAAAAAAGGAGATTTCGGATATGTAAATATTGAATTTGTTGAGGCAAAGAACCGGGAAGAAGAATTTGAAATATATCCTTTGAAAGTTCTCGATATAATTAAAGACCTTGATTCAAAAAATTTTCAGCGCAAGGATATTTGCATCCTTACCAGGAAAAGAAGTGAGGGTATTGCGATCGCAGAATTTCTAAGTGAACATTCTATTCCCGTGATCTCTTCAGAAACCTTACTTCTGGCACAATCTCCGGAAGTGCTATTTATAGTAGATCTGCTTGAGTTTTCAATGAATCCAAATGATGATCAGGCAAAACTCAGAATTTTTGATTACCTGTCTGAAAGATTCATACCTGAAGCAGATTTTCATCAGCTCCTTATTAAGAATTTACCTGAAAATGGTGATGCCTTTTTTAACTGGCTTCAGGATTACGAAATCCAATTTGATCTCAATCAGCTTAAAAGGCTTTCATTATATGAATCTGTAGAATACATCATAAGGTCATTCTCTCTGGTTAAGGATTCTGATGCCTATATACAGTTCTTCCTGGATTTCGTTTTCGAGACAACCCAGAAAACAGCGAATAGTCTGAATGATTTTCTAGATAAATGGGAACAGAAAAAAGATAAATTAAGCATTGTAGTTCCAGAAACCGATAATGCCGTTCAGATCATGACCATCCATAAATCCAAAGGACTTGAATTCCCGGTAGTTATCTACCCTTTCGCCAATTCAGATCTGCAGGATACCAGGAATGATAATTTATGGCTGGAAATAAATGACGAGAATATTCCCATGGTATATGTAAATGCCTCGCAGAAGATGCAGAACTGGAATACGACAGCCGCAGATAAATTCCAGGATCTAGTAAATAAAAACGAGTTAGACACCTTAAATGTGTTTTACGTTGCCTGCACTAGAGCGGCAAGGCAATTATATCTGCTTTCCAATTTTAATGAAAAGCCCAGGAAAAGCACCAATATTTCAGATATGCTGGTAGAATATATAAGGTCTGCCGGTAAATGGAATGATGGATTGATCTATGAATTTGGTAACCCGGAAAAAGCAATGGATTCAAAACAATCTGAAAATTCCAGTATTCAACCGGCTAAATATTATTCTTCTGCAACCCAAAACCATGCTGTAAATATTGTAACCAGATCTGGTTCGCTATGGGATTCAAAACAAAAAGAAGCAATAGAGAAAGGAGAGATCACGCATGAAATCCTGGCCAAAATAAACGAAGGCAATGACCTTGAAAATGCACTGAGCTGGGCTGTAAATAATGGAATTCTTACTGTAGATTCAAAAGAAGAAATATCGACAGTAATATTGAAAATTCTGGATCATCCTGAATTGAAGGATTATTATAAAGAAGGAATAAAAAACCTAAATGAAAGGGAGATCATAACTACCTCAGGCAAAAGGTTGAGGCCGGACAGATTAAATTTCCATGATGGAAAAGTAACGGTAATAGACTATAAAACGGGAGGATTTGTAGATTCACACAAAATGCAGGTTTCAGAATATGCTAATGCACTTCAGGAAATGGGATATGAGATTGACAAATGCCTATTGATCTACACGAATAACCCGATTATTATTAAGAATGTATAAAAGAAGTTTAAATTTGTGATTAAAGTGGTAGAAAATTCCGCTATTGAATAATTGATCCCAAGACCGGGATTCCAAAAATATAATTCGAAAAAAATATTTCAAATATGTACGGAGAGATTAAAGAAAATTTAAAAAAAGAGATTGAAGAAATAAAAGAAGCAGGTCTTTATAAAAGAGAAAGGATCATTACGGGACCACAGGATGCAGTAATTAAGATCGCGTCTGGTGATGAAGTAATTAATTTTTGTGCAAACAATTATTTAGGTCTCTCCTCTCACCCGGAGGTGATCCAGGCGGCAAAAGACACGTTAGATTCTCACGGATTTGGTATGTCTAGTGTTCGTTTTATTTGCGGTACTCAGGATATACATAAGGAACTGGAACAAAAGATATCAGATTTTTACGGTACCGAAGACACAATTTTATATGCAGCGTGTTTTGACGCCAATGGTGGAATTTTTGAGCCGCTGTTAACAAAGGAGGATGCAATAATTTCAGACTCCCTTAACCATGCTTCTATTATAGACGGGGTTAGGTTATGCAAAGCCGGCAGATACCGTTACCAGAATGGTGATATGCAGGATCTTGAAAATAAATTAAAAGAAGCAAATGACAACGGAGCAAGATATAAGCTTATCGTAACCGATGGTGTATTTTCAATGGACGGCCTGGTAGCACCTCTGGACAAGATTTGTGACCTCGCAGATAAGTATGATGCTATGGTGATGATAGACGAATGCCATGCAACAGGCTTTATAGGAGAAAAAGGTATTGGAACTTTGGAAGAGAAAAATGTGCTTGGTCGTGTAGATATCATTACCGGTACTCTCGGTAAGGCCCTTGGAGGGGCAATGGGAGGTTATACCACTGCCAAGAAAGAGATCATTGAGATATTAAGACAAAGATCAAGACCATATTTGTTTTCAAATTCCCTGGCACCTGCTATCGTGGGAGCTTCCATCAAGGTTTTTGATATGCTTAAGAACGATGATAGCCTAAGGAAGAAATTAAAAGAAAATACTGCCTATTTCAAAAAAGGTATTAAAGATGCCGGGTTTGAGATCATAGACGGAGAAGCCGCAATTGTTCCGGTAATGCTGCACGATGCAAAACTTTCCCAGGACATGGCAGATAAATTGCTTGAAGAAGGTATTTATGTAATTGGCTTCTTTTATCCGGTGGTTCCTAAAGGAAAAGCACGAATAAGAGTGCAACTATCTGCAGCTCACAATAAAGAACATTTAGATAAGGCAATTAATGCATTTAAAAAGGTAGGAAAGGAGCTAGGCGTAATTTAAGTTGAAAAAAAGGTGTAAAATTTCTTTAATATATTATTAAAAATATTGATATTCAGATATTAAAATGTTTAGAAAACCCTTGGAAAGGCTCTGCTATTAAGAAAACTTTATTATTTTTACCTTTGTTAATATACATTAAGAATATACTTTTGTTCACAATTAACACTTAAAACTAAACTATTAAATATGAAACATCTTAGCAAAATTGTACTTGCCTCATTAATGATATTTTGTGGCTTTACTTCGGTTCAGGCACAGGATGCTGACAACCCATGGGCAATTGGTATTGGTACCAATGCAGTTGATTTCTATCCGGTAGGAGAGGATGCTCCTAGAGGAGGTTTTTTCGATGAGTATTTCAACACAGGAGATCACTGGAACGTTCTTCCGGCAGTATCTAAATTATCCGTATCCAGATACATCGGTGCTGGATTTGTAGGTGAGTTCAGTGGTACTATCAACCAGATTGAAAATTATGGTGATAGATCTGTTGGCGATCTTGCATACTATGCTGTAGATCTTAGTGCAGATTACAGCTTAAGAGCTATGCTAAATGATGGATGGTTCGATCCAGTAATTGGTATTGGTGGTGGTTACACTTGGATTGGTGATCAGGATGATGCTGATATCGAAAACGCTGACGGTGCAACTTTGAATGGTAAATTTGGAATCAACTTCTGGTTCTCAGACCATATTGCTCTATCAGTAGAATCTAAGTACAAGCACTCTTTCGAGCCTGAAAGTGCAAAACATTTCCAACATTCTGCAGGAATCAAATTCATCTTTGGTGGAAAAGATACTGACGGAGACGGAATCTATGATAAATATGACGAATGTCCTGAAGAGCCAGGTCTGGAAGAATTTAACGGTTGTCCAGATACTGACGGTGACGGAATCGAAGATCGTCAGGATGCATGTCCAAACGAAGCTGGTTTAGCTGAATTTGATGGATGTCCTGATACTGACGGTGACGGAATTGCTGATCCAGATGACGATTGTCCAGAAGAAGCTGGTCTTGCTGAATTGAACGGTTGTCCAGATGCTGACGGTGACGGTGTAAGAGACGGTGATGATAACTGTCCAGACGAAGCTGGTCCTGCTGAAAATGATGGATGCCCATGGCCTGACAGTGACGGTGACGGAATCCTTGATAAGGATGATGACTGTCCAAACGAAGCTGGTCCTGCTGCATCTAACGGATGTCCAGAGCCAACTGCAGAAATCATTTCTGAATTGAATGAATATTCTAAAACTGTATTGTTCGACCTTAACAAGTCAACTATCAGATCAGAATCTGAGGACGCTTTAGAATCTATCGTTGATATTATGAACGAGTATCCAAAAACTATCTTCCACGTTGAAGGACACACAGATAGTTCAGGTGCTGATTCTTACAACATGAAGCTTTCTAAAGAGCGTGCTGCTTCTGTAGCTACTTGGTTAGAAGAAAACGGTGTACCTGCTAACAGAATTACTTCTGAAGGTTACGGTGAAACCAGACCAATCGCTACCAACAGTACTGCTGCTGGAAGACAGGAAAACAGACGTGTTGAAATTTCTCTAGATAAAGACAGAGAAATGAAAGATAACTCTAACGAGTAATAGGAAATAAGATTTCCAAATAATCATATTGAAAAACGCTCCGCTTTGCGGGGCGTTTTTTTATTTTAGGCGTATGGAATCATTTATACGCGAAGTACTGTTAAACCTTAAAAAGGCTGATACTCCCCTATCTGAAATAGTATTTATTTTACCAAGTAAAAGGGCTGGATCCTATCTTATAAAGGAACTGGCATCTATTTCAGAAAAAACCATTTTCACTCCTATCATTTATAGTGTTGAAGAGTTCACCGAAGAGATATCAGGATTGCAATCGATCGATAATACCATCAGTCTATTTGAGTTCTACGCTATTTATAAAGAATGTACTCCAAAGGAAGATGTAGAAGAGTTCGATATCTTCATTACCTGGGCGCAAAGCTTAATTCAAGACTTCAATGAAATTGATCGTTACCTGATAGATCACAAACCTTTCTTTGATTATTTATCGGGTATACAGGATATAAACCATTGGTATTTGAAGGAGGAAAAAACAGATCTTATAAAACGCTACCTAAGATTCTGGAAAAATCTCCCATCTTATTATCAAGCACTTTCCAAAAGCCTTATCTCGAAAGGAAAGGGATATCAGGGACTGATCTATAGAAAAGCCTCTGAAAATATTCGAGATTATATCGGCAGGAATAAACAGAAACATGTTTTTATAGGTTTTAACGCCCTTAATAGCGCCGAACAAATGATCATCCAGGAGTTGCTGGAAAATGAACAGGCAGAAGTATTCTGGGATATGGATAAAGAATTTTATAATGATCCATTCCATGCAGCTTCAATATTCCTCAGGGACTATCTTAAAAACTGGAAATTCTATAAGAATGAACCATACCAGGGATTTACAGAAAACTATACTAAAGAGAAGAATATTGAAATCATTGGAGTACCCAAAAATATTGGTCAGGCCAAATATTTGGGGGATTTACTCACGGGTATGGACCAGGAACAACTGGAAAATACAGCCATAGTCCTGGGAGAAGAAGAGCTTTTACTACCTGTTCTGAATTCTTTACCATCAGAAGTTGGTGAACTCAATATTACCATGGGCTTTCCAATAAAGAATGCTCCCTTTAATTCACTTTTCGAAAACCTGTTTCAGCTACATATTAAAAATGTAAATGAATATTATTATAAGGATGTAATTTCAATTTTGAATCATCCGTCATTAAATCCATTATTGGGCCCTTATGCCGACAAGCTAATAGCAAAAATAAATTCTGAAAACAGGGTCTACCTGAAATACGAGGAGATTTTAAATGCATTTCCTGAAGACAGAAAAGAGCTTGTAATAGGATGTTTTCAGCCAAAAAAGGATTCCGTCGCTGCATTGATTTCGGCTTTTCAGCAAATTATACAGGTTTTAAAAGATTTTCTTAAAAAAGAGGAAGATAAAGTTGGACTCGAATTCCTATATCATTTTCATGTTATTTTTAATAAGCTCACCACTCTAAATGATGATTTTCCACACCTGGAAACAATAAAGTCACTTTATAATTTTTACAGGGAGCTACTAACCACTGAAACGCTAGATTTTCAGGGTAAACCCTTTAAAGGACTTCAGCTTATGGGAATGCTGGAATCCAGGGCTCTGGATTTCGAGAATGTTATCATAACCTCCTTGAATGAAGGTGTTCTGCCCGCTGGAAAGTCAGACAATTCATTTATTCCTTATGACCTAAAGAAAGAATATAAATTACCTACATACCGGGAAAAAGATGCGGTATACACTTACCATTTTTACAGATTACTGCAAAGGGCCAAAAATGTTTATTTACTCTACAATACCGAAGCTGAAGGTTTAAATTCAGGCGAAAAAAGCAGGTTTCTTACTCAGCTAGAGATAGAAATGCAGCCTGCTCACAACCTTAAAAAGGTACTTATAAGTCCAAAGGTACCACAGGTGAAAATCGAGCTTAAGGAAGTTAAAAAGACTCCAGAAATGATGGAGCGCATTAAGTCACTGGCCATTTCGGGCTTTTCACCTTCAGCATTGACTACCTATATTAGAAATCCACTGGATTTTTATCATCAATATGTACTTGGAGTACGAGATCAGGAAGAAGTCGAAGAAACTGTTGCCTTCAATACCCTGGGAACAGTAGTGCATAATGCACTTGAAAATCTTTATAAAAACCATGAAGGAGAATTATTGACTGAAGAGCTTATTCAAAAATTCATAAAACAGGCCGATACTCAGATTACTGCTGAATTTTCAGAAACCTACAGTAAATTACCCCTGGATAAAGGGAAAAACCTGTTGATCTTTGAAGTTGCCAAACGTTATCTGCATAATTTTCTAAGGTTCGAATTAAAAAGAATTAAGGAAGGGGAGGAAATTGAAATTGTACAGATAGAAAAGGATCTTAAAGTTGAGCTTCCTATAAATAAATTGCCTTTTTCAGTTTATCTTCGCGGGAAGGTAGACCGGGTGGAAAAATCCAATGGGATACACCGTATTATGGATTATAAAACGGGGAAAGTTGAGGACAGGAATTTGAACGTAACCGAATGGGAGGAAATAACAAAAGATTATGATAATTACTCCAAAAGTTTTCAGGTTTTAACTTACGCAAGCTTGATTGCACTACAGAAAGACCTTAAATTCCCGGCCGAAGCAGGAATTGTTTCATTTAAGAACCTAAAATCGGGATTTTTAAAGTTTGAGAAGAAAGTAGCAGGTACAAGGAAAAAGGATTCAATGATCACTGAAGAAACTTTAGACCTCTTCCAAACTGAATTGAAAAAATTAATCATGGAAATCTGTGATCCGGAGGTTCCATTTGTTGAAAAGGAAATTAAAAAGAATTATGGAAGTTTCTAAAGAATTGAACATCGTCATAGATGGAAAGCATGATAAACCTATTGTAGTAGACCTGATCTTTAAAGACGACGGAAAACCTAAACCTATAGTGATCTTTAGTCACGGTTATAAAGGTTTTAAAGACTGGGGCGCCTGGGAAGAAATGGGAGAAAATTTTGCAAAAGACGGCTTTTTCTTCGTGAAATTCAATTTCAGTCATAACGGTACAGACCCAGAGAACCTTACCAAATTCCTCAATATTGAGGCCTTTGGAGATAATAATTATATAAAGGAACTGGACGACCTTCAGACTGTTATAGACTGGATACTATTACCAGATTTTAAATTCGCCAAACAGTTAAAACTTGATGATATCAATCTTATGGGGCACTCCCGAGGAGGTGGAATAACTGTGATCAAGGCTGCGGAAGACAAAAGAGTTACTAAACTAATTACTTTAGCCTCGGTATCAGACTTTGGATCGCGTTTTCCTGAAGGCAAGAAGCTTGAAGCCTGGGAGAAAAAAGGCGTACAGTATATTGTAAATACCAGGACAGGACAGCAATTGCCTCATCATTATCAGTTCTATAAAAATTTTAGAGAGAACAAAGAACGTTTAAATATTAAAAAAGCGGCGAAGAAGCTTCAGATCCCACATTTGATCGTACACGGAAGTAGTGACACCAGTGTCTCGATTGGAGAAGCGGGTAATTTATTTGAGTGGAGTCCTGCTCCAAAATTACTGCTAGTAGAAAATGCAGATCATGTTTTTGGAACTCAGCACCCATGGAAGGAAGAAGAACTTCCAAAGGTATTTAACCATGTCATCAGAAAAAGTATAGATTTTTTGAAAACCGACTCCAAGACTCTTTGGGACGAATACGGAGATTCAGATGACGATTAGAAATAAAAAAACCACTGCGAAAACAGTGGTTTTTTTGTGGAGAATATCGGAGTCGAACCGATGACCTTTTGGCTGCCAGCCAAACGCTCTAGCCAGCTGAGCTAATCCCCCGACTGGGAGCAAATGTAATAATTTTTCCTAAATAAAGAAACGTTTATTTTTTCTCTATAAAATGATACGAAAGGCCAATAGCAAAGACCTTCAGGAAGTAAAATCCTTAACCGAAGCATGTGCCCGGGCAATGATCAAGAAAGGAATTTTCCAGTGGAATGAACATTATCCATCACTTGAGAAACTGGAGACAGATATCCGGAAGCAGGAATTATATATTCTTGAAAAAGGAAACAAAATAATTGGCATTGTTGTCCTCACCCCGGTAAAAGATGAAGAGTATATTCCAATAGAATGGCTAAGTAAAACTGAAAATAACATTTATATACACCGGCTGGCAACACATCCAGATCATTGGGGAAATGGCTATGCTACAAAACTAATGGACTTTGCTGAAGATATCGCCAAACGAGATAACTATGAATCGGTAAGACTGGATACTTTCAGCCAGAATAAAAGAAATCAGCGATTTTACGAAGCGAGGGGTTACCAGAGGTTGGGTAATATCTATTTTCCGAAACAAAGCGCACATCCATTTTATTGTTACGAATTGCTTATTTAATTCCGGGCATTCTATATTTGCCAATCAGTAATCTGGCTTTTGGAGAATTCAGTTAGTTTTAAAAATATCAATAAGATCGCAATTCCTGCAATAATCGCCGGGATAGCTGAACCTCTTATATCACTAACCGATATTGCAGTAATAGGAAATGTAGATGAGAATTCCATTGAAGCTTTAGCGGCTGCCGGGATCGTTGGCTCCTTCTTATCGGCCATAATCTGGATCGTAGCCCAGACCAAAACCGCGATATCAGCAATTGTGTCACAACATTTAGGAGAAAACCGGTTACACGCCGTAAAAACACTGATCCCTCAGGCTATAGCCTTCAACGGTTGAGTTAGCCTGGGGATTTATGCAACTACAGCCTACTTTGCCAGGGCAATTTTCAGCGCCTATAACGCCGAAGGACTAATTTTGCAATATTCAGAAGATTACTACCAGATAAGGGCTTTGGGCTATCCTTTAACACTAGTCACCTTTGCCATATTTGGTATTTTTAGAGGTCTTCAAAATACACTGTGGGCTATGAAATGCAGCCTTACCGGAGCTGTAGTTAACATTTTACTGGATTACCTGCTTGTTTATGGGGTTGAAGGATTAATACCTCCAATGCATTTAAAAGGTGCAGCATATGCCAGCCTTGCAGCTCAGGGAACTATGCTTGTCATGGCTTTCTGGTTCTTTTTCAGAAAAACTCCTTTTCATCTCAAGTTGAGTTTCAATATCAATCCTAGAATGAAAGGCCTTCTTATAATGGCGGCAAACCTATTTATTAGAACTGCTGCCTTAAATTTCGCTATTTATCTGGCTAATGCCTATGCTACAGGTTACGGTAAGAATTATATCGCGGCACAGAGTATTCTTATGAACATCTGGTTATTCTTTAGTTTTTTTATTGATGGTTATGCAAATGCAGGGAATGCCATTGGAGGTAAATTATTGGGAGCCTTGGATTATAAAAATCTATGGGAACTCAGTAAAAAGATCAGTAAGTACGCGGTTTTAATTGCACTTATCCTAATGGCGATCTGTGCTGTATTCTATAACCAAATTGGACTTTTGTTTAATAAGGAGGCCAGTGTTCTCGCTCTATTTTCTTCTGTTTTCTGGATCGTGCTGTTAATGCAGCCAGTAAACGCCATAGCATTTATGTTCGATGGAATCTTCAAAGGCCTTGGAGAAGCAAAATATCTACGTAATGTACTTTTGGCAGCCACTTTTCTTGGCTTTACTCCTGCCCTTCTTATTTCAGACTACTTCGGGCTTCAACTCTACGGTATCTGGATTGCCTTCTTTGTTTGGATGCTCATAAGAAGTAGCACCCTTGTAGTTTATTTCCGCATGAAATACCTGAATAAGGAAGTTTAGATTCTGTTAAGTTAGGGTTCGGTTTTAAGCAATATCCTTAACTTTGGTAAAAACCTGAATTTTATGACGACCAGCCGCGAAAACGGAAGTTTATATACCAATATTGAAAATAAGATCGCAACTGTTGAATTTGGCCATCCTGCAAGCAATTCTTTTCCTTCGGTGCTTTTAGACAGACTGGAAGAAGAGATCAATCAACTTTCAGAAAATGATGATGTAAATGTAATTCTTCTTAAATCTGAAGGAGAAAAAGCCTTTTGTGCAGGAGCATCATTTAACGAGCTTATAGAAATAGAGGATTTTGAAACAGGACGTCAGTTCTTCTCTGGATTCGCCAATGTGATCAATGCCATGCGGAGTTGTAAAAAACTTATTGTGGGACGTGTACAGGGTAAAACAGTAGGTGGAGGCGTTGGCCTGGTTGCCGCTTGTGATTATGCCATGGCTACAGATGCTGCTGCCATTAAACTTTCTGAATTAAGCATTGGGATAGGACCTTTTGTGATCGCTCCGGCGGTAGAAAGAAAAATAGGAATAGATGGCCTGGCTGAACTCAGTCTCGCCGCACATGAATGGAAAAACGCTTATTGGGCTAAGGAAAAAGGTTTATACGCAAAAGTTTTCGAGAATATTAAAGATCTGGACAATGAAATTGAGCTATTTACTGAAAAACTAGCCTCCTACAATCCGGAAGCTCTAACCCAGATGAAAAAGACTTTATGGAAGGATACCGATCATTGGGCACATTTGTTATATGAAAAGGCTTCAATCTCGGGTGAACTTGTGCTATCTGCATTCACCAAAAAGGCATTAGCGAAATTCAGGAAATAAGTTAAGTTTATAAAAGTGAAACCGTGATGCAGGAACATTTACCAAAAGATAAAGATCCAAACGAAGTCCAGGAATGGGGTTGGACGTTTCAGGAGTTTATTTCTGAAAATTTCTGGTATTTGCTGGCGATCCTGGTTCTACTGGCACTATTCTTTTTTGCCCGTTATCGCTGGAGAGTTAGAAATTCAAGAAAATATAAGAATTAATGGATCAGGACGCCTGGGAGTTTTTCAGTTTTTTAAGCGGAATGGGATTTTGGCTGATTTTGGCCCTTATCCTTATTGGAGTCTTTGTATATAAAAAATTCAGAAAATAGTTTACCTGGTTTTTAACCACCCGGTGATACTCAGCCTGGGTACTTTTACCGGCTTCACTTCATGTTCCAGCTCCTGGCTCTCAAAAATCACGACTCTTCCCGGGAAAGGATAAATATTGATAGTCTTTTCTTCCCCATCCTCCTTGGTATAAATGGCAAGTTCCCCTCCATTTTCGGGCTTCCAGTCCTCATTGTTCAAATAACAAACCATAGAAAGTTTTCTCCTGCCATCATTTTGAAAGGTATCAAGATGCCTTTTATAAAATGTCCCTTCAGGGTATACCGCGTAATGAAATTCTTTGTGCAGGATCCCCATAAAACAGGTCCTGTTTAAATATTCAACCAGGGAGTTTATCTTATTAAAATAGATGTTCTCTGCAGGTCCAGCCTCTGCTTCATTAATCCATAGAATAAAATCACCCCTCACAGACCTTGCTATAAGCTCATTCGTGCGGTTACCAATCGCAGCTTTTTTGAAATTGTCTTCTTCATATTTTTCCAGCAAAGTAGATCGTAAAAGATCTACCTCATCCATATTGAAAAAGTCATCTACCACGCTATATTTCTTTTCCAGAAGATCAGATATAATTTTCTCATAAAGAGGATTTTCAGTGAAATCCAACTGTTCAAAAAGTTCCGGTGCGGTTGCTATCATTTGCTAAAAAAATTTCGCAAATGTAAATCATAATTCAATTCGAAGATGTTAAAAATTCAACCTCAAAATTTCAATTATCTTTGCAGCAAAATCAGTTAGAATGAGTAACATCAGAATCACCAAACAATTTTCTTTCGAAACCGGTCACGCCTTGTATGGCTACGATGGGAAATGCCGCAATGTACATGGTCACAGCTACAAATTAAGTGTTACGGTGATTGGCCAGCCAATTACCGAAAGTGATAATGTAAAGTTCGGGATGGTGATAGATTTTGGCGACCTTAAAAAGATCGTAAAATCAGAGATCGTGGACCAATTTGATCACGCTACCGTTTTCAACAAGAATACGCCTCATGTGGAGCTTGCCGAGGAGCTAAAAAGTCGTGGTCACCACGTGATCCTGGTAGAATATCAGCCAACCAGTGAGAACATGGTCATAGATTTTTCTGAAAAGATCAAAAAGCACCTTCCCTCCCATATCAAATTACATTCTTTGAAACTGCAGGAAACCGAAACTTCCTTTGCAGAGTGGTACGCCAGTGATAATAACTAGGGCGCAACCCTAAAGGGTCGGGCTATACGCTTTTAGTCCCGCGAAAATGCGGGAGCTAACCGCTGCTATCCCTTGCGCAAATATATTCCGTCAAGCTGAACTTGTTTCAGCTTCTAAAAGTACAGATCCTGAAACAAGTTCAGGGTGACATTCTAACAAAAAACAGATTTCCATATATTTACCCCGAACAATTCTTTTATGAACATTCCGAAAGGCAAAAAAGTTTATTTCTCCAGCGATAATCACCTAGGTGCTCCCACCATGGAAGAAAGCAGAAAAAGGGAAGCCATATTTGTAAAATGGCTGGACCGTATTAAAGAAGATGCGGCGGCAATTTTCCTTTTAGGCGATCTTTTTGACTTCTGGTTTGAATATAAACATGTTGTTCCAAAAGGATTTGTTCGCACATTGGGAAAACTAGCCGAAATAAAGGATAGTGGAATTCCGGTTTATTTCTTTGTCGGAAATCATGATCTCTGGATGAGGAATTATTTCGAAGAGGAACTAAATATTCCTGTTTATCATAAACCAAAGGAATTCGAATTCAATAAAAAAAGCTTTCTCATAGGTCACGGCGATGGATTAGGTCCCGGAGACAAAGGTTATAAGCGAATGAAAAAGGTTTTCACCAATCCGCTTTCGCAATGGCTTTACCGCTGGTTACATCCAGATCTGGGTGTCCCGCTGGCTCAATATTTTTCAGTGAAAAATAAAATGATCTCAGGTGAAGAGGATCAGGAGTTCCTGGGAGAAGAAAAAGAATGGCTTATCCAGTATTGCCGGAGAAAGCTAGAATCCAAACATTATGATTATTTCCTGTTCGGCCATAGACATTTACCCCTGGAAATAGACCTCAACGGTAAATCAAGCTATGTTAATACGGGTGACTGGATTAGTCACTATACCTACGCAGAATTTGATGGTGATGAACTTAAACTTAAGAAGCTTAATTCTTAAACACTTTCCCGAATATCCTTTAATTTCAACTGTATCTTGGTATTTCCATTCCAGGTATTTTCATCCAGGCTATAAACAGCATCGAATTTTTTACCCGATTTAATAAGATCAAGTTTAGACCCTAGATTAAATCCAATGACATCAAAGGTCACTCTGGAATCGTCTTGTTTTACCTGGCATTTTAAATGGGTTTTATCTTCACCTACACATTTACCAAAACCGGTATCGGTTAATCCTCTGGTAATAAAAACCGGAGACATATTTCCCGGGCCAAAAGGAGCGAATTGTTTTAAAATGCGGTAAAACTTAGGAGTAATATCTTTTAAGGCAAGTTCTGCATCGATGTTAATTTCAGGCGTGAGGAGATTACGATCTATAGTTTCTGAAACAACCTCTTCAAATCTCCGTTTGAAATTCAAATACTCCGACTCAAGTAAAGTAAGGCCTGCTGCATATTTATGGCCACCAAATTGCTCAATATGATCCTTACAACCTTCCAGAGCTTCATAAACATCAAAGCCTTTAACAGATCTTGCCGAAGCCGCCAGTTTCTCGCCACTTTTAGTAAAAACAAGGGTAGGACGGTACCAGGTTTCGGTAAGCCTGGAAGCTACAATTCCTATCACACCTTTATGCCAGTTCTCATCGTAGACCACCGTCGTTAAACGCTCTTCTTCCTTTTGCTGAATGATCTGCTGTTTAGCTTCTTCAGTAATGGATTTATCTGCAGTTCTCCTATCTGAATTATAAGCCTCTATTTCTTCAGCATATTTTTGTGAAATAGCCTCATCTTCCTCGGTTAAAAGATTTACTGCGTGCAGTCCATGCTTCATTCTTCCGGCAGCATTGATCCTTGGAGCCACAATAAAAACAACATCGGTAATGCTAACATTTTTCCTGTCGCCAAGTAAACTTTTAATTCCTCTTCTAGGCGCTACATTAATAACGTGTAAACCATGATATGCCAGGATCCTATTTTCACCGGTAATCGGTACAATATCGGCTCCAATAGCAGTCGCGACGAGGTCCAGATATGGAAGCAAGGTTTCTTCAGGTTCATTATTCTTCTGAGTGATCGCCTGTATGAGTTTAAAACCAACACCGCAACCACAAAGCTCGTCATAAGGATAATTACAATCCTCACGTTTAGGATCTAAAACGGCTACAGCGTCAGGTATTGAACTGCCAGGGCGATGGTGATCACAAATAACAAAATCTACTCCTTTCTCTTTAGCATAGGCCACTTTCTCTATTGCCTTTATACCACAATCCAGTGCAACGATAAGGCTTATGTCATTGTCGGCGGCATAGTCAATTCCCTGATAAGACACTCCGTAACCTTCATTATACCGGTCTGGTATATAAGTAGTAACGTTTGGATACCTGAACTTAAGAAAAGAAGACATCAATGCTACACTGGTAGTTCCGTCTACATCATAATCGCCATAGACCATGATATTTTCCTCATTGGTCATGGCTTGTTCGATCCTTTCCACGGCCTTTTCCATATCCTTCATCAGAAAAGGATCATGCAGTTCTTTTAGATCTGGCCTGAAAAATTTCTTCGCTTCTTCAAAGGTAGAAATACCTCGCTGAGCCAATAATTTTGCGACAGGAATCCCAATTCCTAACTTATCTGCCAATAGATTTACAACAATAGGATCAGGTTTGGGTTTTAAAGTCCAGCGCATAGTTTTTCAAAATTAATTGGAGGTCGAAATTAGTAAAAACAAGTTACAGGATTTTAATTCTTCAGCTTAAAATTTGAGCAATTTTATCCTGTAGTTTTGGGACTACATCTTCCTCAAACCAGGGGTTTTTCATCCTCCAGAAACGGTTAACCGGCGAGGGATGTGGCAAGGCCCAGAATTCGGGTAGAAAATCTTTATAATTCTCAACTTTCCCAGTCAGTTTTTGGTCTTTTCCGAGGTAATAATCGCCCGCATAAGAACCTATGACGATCTTAAGCTTTATATTTTCCATTTGATCCCAAACCTCGTTATGCCACAGGGGTGCACATTCTTTCCTTGGAGGAAGGTCTCCGGTCTTACCTTTACCGGGATAACAGAATCCCATTGGAAGAATCGCGAAATTATCGGTATTGTAAAATGTATCCTCATTAACGCCTAACCATTCCCTTAGTTTTTTACCACTTTGGTCCTTCCAGGCAATACCAGATTCGTGCACCACTCTTCCCGGTGCCTGACTTATAAGTACAATTTTTGATTTTTTAGTGGCTTCGATTATAGGCCTTGGTCCTAAAGGCAAATGTTCACGACAAACCTTACAATCCCTTATTTTACAAAGAAGATCTTCCAAAATATCAGGACTTCCCGGCTACAACGATCACGATCTCCCCTTTGGGAGGATGGTCTGTATAATATTGCAAAACTTCGTTTGCCGTTCCTCGAATAGTTTCTTCATGCATTTTTGTGATCTCTCTGGATACAGAAACATTCCTGTCTTCTCCAAAGTATTCAGCAAAATGCCCTAAAGTCTTGATCAGTTTATGTGGTGATTCATAGAAGATCATTGTCCGGGTTTCTTCAGCAAGTAATTTCAATCTCGTTTGCCGTCCTTTTTTTACGGGCAGAAAGCCTTCAAAAACGAATTTATCATTAGGAAGTCCGCTATTTACTAGCGCAGGAATAAATGCTGTGGCACCGGGAAGGCAATCTACCTCAACTCCTGCCTGCACACAGGCACGGGTTAATAAAAATCCGGGATCTGAGATCGCCGGAGTTCCAGCATCACTTATCAAAGCAATAGTTTCTCCTGCTTGTATCCTCGAAACTATATTATCGACCGTCTTATGCTCATTGTGCATATGATGGCTTTGCATTGATGTATTGATTTCGAAATGCTTCAATAACTTCCCTGAATTCCGGGTATCTTCTGCCAAAATAAGATCGGCTTGCTTTAGAACTCTAATCGCTCTAAAGGTGATATCTTCCAGGTTTCCAATGGGTGTTGGAACCAGAAACAACTTTCCCATAAATAAGATCTGCTAGTTATCGAATTTATTCTCGATATGCGCCATAAAACGCTCTTCGTGTTCTTCTTTTCCTTCCCAATGATTATAATCTGGTTTAACCACTTTCTCGATGAACTTTCTGGCCTCTTCCAGGCTGGTAAAAGTATTTAGCTGAGAAAGCACACGGTTATAATCGGCGGTATTCCCGTCAAAGAGATGCTTTATATAAGCAAGACGTTCGTTAAGGCCAATATTGATTCCCTTT
>CBDTXN010000022.1:0-19945 GCA_965364455.1 uncultured Flavobacteriaceae bacterium | reverse complement strand
TAGATCTTATTTTCCGGGCTTTTTGCGAACCAGGTAGTGATAATATTATTACACTTCCGCCTACATACGGCATGTATAAGGTGCTGGCTGATATCAATAATATCGAAAATAGAGAGGTGTTATTGAATGAGGATTTTGAACCGGATGTTCCGGAAATTCTAAATGCCGCAGATGAAAATACCCGGATTATTTTTTTATGCTCCCCAAACAATCCGTCGGGCAATTCTTTTGACGAAGATAAAGTATGTAGTATTCTGGACAATTTTGATGGATTGGTTGTAATTGACGAAGCCTATATAGATTTTTCAGATAAGGAAAGCTGGCTAAAGAAACTGGAATATTTCCCTAATTTAATTGTTACCCAAACCTTTTCAAAAGCATTCGGATTGGCTGCAATAAGACTTGGTGCGCTATATGCTTCAGAAGAGATCATTTCGATTTTAAATAAGATCAAGCCACCTTATAATGTAAATCAGCAAACACAGGATAAGGCATTGAAAAGTCTTTCAGAAATAGAAGATAAAAAAACACAAGTGTCTGATATATTGAATGAAAGAGATCGTTTATTTAAACAATTACTTCAAGTTGATTTTGTTTCAAAATTATATCCATCCGACGCGAATTTTATTCTACTTAAGGTTGACGATGCCAATAAAAGATATGATGAAATGATCCGGAAAGGGATCGTTTTGAGGAACCGAAGTAACCAACCATTGTGCGAAAATTGTTTGAGAATTACGGTAGGAACAAAAGAAGAAAACAGTCAATTAATCAAAGCTTTTAAAGAATTAGATAATGAATAAAGTTTTATTTGTAGATAGAGATGGGACCTTGATCCATGAACCAGAGGATTACCAGATCGATTCGCTGGATAAGCTGGAATTTTATCCTGAGGTATTTACTTATCTGGCAAAAATAGCCAGGGAACTGGATTATGAGATCGTAATGGTGACCAATCAGGATGGTTTGGGAACAGATAGTTTTCCGGAAACTGATTTCTGGCCGATTCAAAATTTTATAATAAAGACTTTTGATAATGAAGGTGTGGAATTCAGCGACGTTTTAATTGACCGGACTTTTGCAAAGGAGAATGCACCAACCCGAAAGCCAAATACCGGATTGTTGCAAAAGAAATTCATTGGGAATAAGGATTACGATCTCCAGAATTCCTTTATGGTTGGAGATAGGTTAACTGATATCGAATTCGCCATGAATTTTGGTGGTAAGGGTATTTTTATCGATAACCACGAAGACCTGGCCCAGGAAGAGGTTGAAAATGATAAATCTGAAGTAGAAAAACATATCGCTTTAAAAACAGGCTCATGGAAAGAAATCTATGAATTCCTGAAATTGCAGGATCGTACAGGGGAAATTAAACGTAAAACCAATGAAACCGACATTCAGATCGAATTAAATCTGGATGGAACCGGGAAAAGCGATATAAGCACCGGAATTGCCTTTTTTGATCATATGCTTGATCAATTAGCCCGCCATGGACAAATGGACCTTAAAATTCAAGTAAACGGTGATCTGGAGGTTGATGAACACCATACTATTGAAGATACCGCTATAGCTTTGGGTGAAGTTTTTAGCATAGCACTGGGAAGCAAACTTGGTATTGAAAGATATGGTTTTTGTTTGCCGATGGACGATTGCTTTGCCCAGGTCGCTATTGATTTTGGTGGAAGAAACTGGCTGGTATGGGAAGCAGATTTTAATAGGGAGATGATCGGTAAAATGCCTACAGAAATGTTCCATCATTTCTTCAAGTCTTTTACAGATGGAGCGAAAGCCAAT
The DNA here is from genome assembly GCA_965364455.1 of uncultured Flavobacteriaceae bacterium. Classification (GTDB taxonomy): domain Bacteria; phylum Bacteroidota; class Bacteroidia; order Flavobacteriales; family Flavobacteriaceae; genus Christiangramia. The sequence continues at coordinate 18,148 of CBDTXN010000022.1, read as the reverse complement.
TTAAATATCAAAGCCGAAGGCGAAAATGAACATCACAAGATCGAGGCTATTTTCAAGGCATTTGCGAAAGCCATAAAAATGGCAGTAAAACGAGATACCGAAAAAATGATTCTACCATCTACAAAAGGAATGCTTTAATGAAGATCGTTATTATAGATTACGGTGCCGGAAATATTCAAAGTATCAAGTTCGCTATCAAAAGACTTGGATATGAAGCTACTCTTAGCAGCAATGCGGACGAAATAAGAAATGCCGACAAAGTGATCTTTCCCGGAGTAGGTGAAGCAGGTAGCGCAATGAAAATGCTTAGATCAACCGGTTTAGAAAAGGTAATTCCAACCTTAAAACAGCCGGTATTGGGTATTTGCCTGGGAATGCAGTTGATGTGTGATCATTCCGAAGAAGGTGATACTGAGGGTTTGGGGATCTTTCATGCTGAAGTGAAACGTTTCGAAAATAGTGTAAAGGTGCCTCAGATTGGTTGGAACAAAATTTTAAATCTGGATTCTCATCTTTTTGATAATGTTGAAGATGGCGAATACGTTTACCTGGTTCACAGTTATTATGTTCCTGAATGTGAAGATGAGATCGCCAGAACAGAATATGGTGTTAATTACTCTACTGCTCTGCATCGGGATAATTTTTACGCTGTTCAGTTTCATCCTGAGAAAAGCAGTAAAACCGGAGAACAAATTCTAAAGAATTTCTTGAAATTAGATTTACGAAGTTAGAAGTACGAACTAAGATTTTGGATATATGAGAAAACTAACCGACCGAACAAAACAATTTGCAATCGATTGTTGGAGACTCTGTTCCTCAATTCCAAATTCTCGTGAGTATAATGCCTACGTAAATCAGTTAATTAGATCTTCAAGCTCTGTTGGTGCTAATTATCGTGCTGCCCAGAGAGCTAAAAGCAGTGCAGACTTTATTAATAAATTAAAAATAGTGGAAGAAGAAGCTGATGAAAGCATGTATTTTTTAGAGTTACTTATTGAAGTCTTAGATAATAAAGCTGATCAGGCTAGGAAATTACATTCAGAGTGTAATGAAATAATTTCCATCGTTGTAACTTCAATTAATACAGCGAAAAGAAAATTGAACAAATGAAAAAATCGTCCTTCCCACTTCTAAATTCTAAATTCAAATGCGAATAATACCTGCAATAGATATCATTGAAGGCAAATGCGTAAGGCTTTCTAAGGGAGATTATAATACCAAGAAAATATATAATGAAGATCCGCTGGAGGTTGCAAAATCTTTCGAAGATCACGGAATCGAATATTTACACCTCGTAGATCTTGACGGAGCCAAGTCAAAGCATATTGTAAACCACAATATATTGGAAAGGATCGCTACTAAAACCGGTTTAAAGATAGATTTTGGTGGTGGACTTAAAACCGATAAGGATCTGCAAATTGCTTTTGATAGTGGAGCGAACCAGATCACTGGAGGAAGTATTGCAGTTAAGGATGCTCAAACTTTTGAGAGCTGGCTGCAGAAATATGGTAGTGATAAGATAATTCTAGGGGCAGATGCTAAGGATAGAAGGATAGCTGTTTCAGGTTGGTTGGAAGATTCAGATAAAGAGATCATTCCCTTTATTCAGAGTTATGAGAAAAAAGGCGCAAAATATGTGATCTGTACAGATATTTCGAAAGACGGAATGTTGGAAGGCCCCTCTTTTGAACTGTATGAAGAGATCCTTTCTGAAACCAGGAATATCAATCTTATCGCTTCAGGGGGAATTTCCGAATTTGACGAATTACCAAGGCTTGATGAGCTTGGATGTGAAGGAGTGATCATAGGAAAAGCTATCTATGAGAACAGGATTAGTTTAAAACAATTAGAAAATTATATCATAAGTTAAATGCTGACAAAACGAATAATACCCTGTCTAGACATTAAAAATGGAAGGACTGTTAAGGGAGTCAATTTTGTTGATCTAAGAGATGCCGGAGATCCTGTGGAACTTGCGGCAGCTTATGCTGAAAAAGGTGCAGACGAACTGGTTTTTCTTGATATTTCGGCAACAGAGGAGAAGAGAAAAACCCTTGCTAAACTAGTTTTAGATGTGGCAGAGCAACTGAATATTCCCTTTACCGTGGGAGGTGGAATTTCTTCTGTAGAAGATGTTGATATACTTTTGAAGAATGGCGCCGATAAGGTTTCCATTAATTCTTCAGCAGTTAAAAATCCTGACCTTATCAATCAGCTTTCAGATAAATTTGGAAGTCAGTGCGTGGTGGTTGCTATAGATGCGAAAAATATTGATGGTAAATGGAAAGTTCACCTGGTGGGTGGAAAAGTCCCCACCGATCTTGACCTGTTTGAATGGGCACGAGAAGTAGAACAGCGAGGTGCAGGAGAGATCCTGTTCACTTCTATGGATCATGACGGTACAAAAAATGGTTTTGCCAACGAAGCACTCTCGAAACTATCTGAAGACCTCAACATTCCTATAATAGCATCTGGTGGAGCAGGGAATATTGCACATTTCAGGGATACATTTCAGGAAGGAAAAGCCGATGCAGCTCTGGCCGCAAGTGTTTTTCATTTTAAAGAAATCGAAATTATAGATCTAAAGAAAGAATTAAGAACTGCCGGAATTCCGGTAAGATTATAAACATTTGTCATGCTGATTTTATTTCGGCATCTCAGATTAAGATGCGGGAACAAGTTCAGGTGACAGGAACCAAACCAGAATATAAGTTTTACAAAAAGATGAATATAGATTTTAATAAAAATACTGACGGTCTTGTGCCGGCCATCATACAGGATTCTAAGACCAGGAAGGTTTTGATGCTGGGATATATGAATGAAGAGGCTTTCCTAAAGACTAATGAGACCAAAAAAGTTACCTTTTTCAGCCGAACTAAGGATCGTCTCTGGACCAAGGGAGAAGAAAGTGGAAATTTTTTAAACCTGGTTAACATAAAGCTGGACTGTGATAACGATACTCTGCTTGTAGAAGTGGCTCCAGCAGGCCCGGTATGTCATAAAGGAACAGATACCTGCTGGGCGGAAGAGAATAATGTTGATTACGGATTTCTTTCAAAACTCGAGGGTATAATCGAAAGTCGTAAAAAACTTAGTGAAACAGAACTGAAGTTAAGAAAGGAAAATGATTCCAGCTACGTTGTTTCGCTCTTTGATAAGGGAATAAACAAGATAGCTCAGAAAGTAGGAGAGGAGGCTGTAGAAACCGTAATAGAGGCTAAGGATGATAACGATGACCTATTCCTTAATGAAAGTGCAGATCTATTATTCCATTATCTTATTCTTTTAAAAGCTAAAGGATTCGGTTTAAAAGATATTGTTGAAGTCCTGGAGAAAAGACATTAATCTTCCCAGGTACCCATTTTACCTGATTTATAATCCTCATAAGCCTGGCGGATCTCCTCTTCAGAATTCATGACGAATGGTCCGCCAAAAACTACTTTTTCTTTAAAGGGTTCTGCATGTCCAAGAAGGAGAATACTTTTTTCCTTAGCGCTGATTTTTAAAACTTCGCTATTTTTTGAAAAATCAGCAAGATGAAGTTCAGGCACTGTGATCTCATTTACTTCCAATTGACCACGGATCACATAGAAGAAAATGTTTTCAGATTTCGGGATTTCTAATTGGACCTTTGAATCCTTATCAAAATATACCACAGATAGGTCCACTGATGTAGGCGTGTCAAAGGCGCCACGAATTCCTTTAAAATTTCCGGAAACGACCTGTGCTTTAACTGTTTCTTCTTCATTTTTCCATACCGAGATCTCATCTTTCTGAAGTCCGCGGTAGTGCGGTTCGGTCATTTTCAACCTTTTTGGAAGATTGATCCACAGTTGAAGTATTTCCAGGGGACCACCATCCTTTTTAAATTCTTCAGAAGAAACCTCAGAATGTAAAAGGCCTTTACCTGCGGTCATCCACTGTACACCACCAGCTTCAATAATGCTTTTGTGCCCTCCAGTATCTTTATGGGTGATATCACCATCAAGAATAAAAGTGACAGTTTCCATACCGCGGTGAGGATGCGGTCCAAATGGAAGTCCATTATTGTTAGGAGGATAAACCTGAGGACCGTGGTGATTAAGAAAAATAAAGGGATCTATCATTTGCAAATTTCTGGTCGGCAGTGGAGACCAGGTTTCAAGATCACCCATTGGTCGATATTCGGCTTTATGAATTTTCTTGATATTCCTCATTTTCGATTCTCTTTATTTCTAACGTAGATAAGCTTGAATTTAGAATTGGCATTTTCACGCGATTCAATTTCAAATTTATCTATGGAATTTATCATTGGAGTAAGCTTTTGAAACCCATAATTCCTGGAATCAAAATTTGGTTGTTTCTTTTGTAACAGGCTTCCAACGTCTCCCAGGAATGCCCAGCCATCTTCATCGGCGACATCATAAATCGTCTGGGAAATAAGTCGGACAACTTTTGGAGTGATCTTATCCAGGTTTTGCTTTCTGCTCTCTTTCTCCTTATTCTTATCAACTCCCGTTTCTTTTGAGTTGTTTTTCAGAATTTCGATATAGATAAACTTATCACAGGCCACAATAAACGGATCTGGAGTCTTCTTTTCTCCAATTCCTATCACCTTCATACTCGCCTCTCTAAGTCTTGTGGCAAGCCTTGTAAAATCTGAATCACTCGATACAAGACAGAATCCATCCACCTTATTAGAATACAGGATATCCATCGCATCGATGATCATGGCAGAATCTGTTGCGTTCTTACCCTGAGTATATCCGTATTGTTGAATAGGATGAATCGCGTTTTCCAATAAGACGTTCTTCCATTTATTTAAATGGGGTTTTGTCCAGTCACCGTAAATTCTTTTGATTGTTGGGTTGCCGTATTTGGCTATTTCTTCCATCATTTCCTTTACGTGAGCAGATGGTATATTATCGCCGTCTATCAATACGGCCAGATTTGTCTCCATTAATTCGATTGTTTTGGGTGACTAAAGTTAAGATTTAATATTTAGTTATGGTTTTAGGGAAGAGAAATTAAAATGCTGGTTGACTTCTTACACTTTCTAACGATATGTATTTCGCAAAAACATCTGTCAACCAGCATTCATTAAATTCAGAATCTTAAGAGAGCGTTCATTTTAGATTTCTTCTGGGGCATGAATTCATGCTCTACCAGGTAAACTTTCCCTCCCATTTCAATGGTTTTCTTTGCAGCAAGATTGAGCAAGGAGATATTTCCATCATTATGATTATCATCAAATTCAACCTTCATCTCATCTTCATGATATTTACCCCAAACTTCTGCACGATTTTCTATAAAAAGTGTATCTACTTTTCCCTGGTAAACCGCAGGAATTATATCACTTAATGCTGAAGTAGTATTCTCTGTGCTGCTTAGATCCTCATACTTCTTGATCTTGTTATTCCTGTTTTCATCCAATACCGGTTCAAAGATTTCAAGCGATTTTTTATGGATTCCCAATATATCTGTATCGTTAGGATTACCTGGAATTACTTTTTCATAAAGATGATTATAGGTATTTGCTTCCTTGTAAATTGGGAACAGGTAGTCCTGGCAATAAACCAGCAATGGTAATTCAGATTTATTCAAATAATTCTTTATTCCCTGGTCAACAGCTCTAAAGAACTGTTTTATCTCTGTCTTTTCATCACGCTCGCTTCCACCGTGACCATGGAATTGAGTTTTGTCTCCACCCTCACCCTGGGTTCTGAATTGTAAAGCTTTTTCTTTATAATCAAATCCTACACGTTCTTCCAGGCGAGAAGGAGTTAAGTCATCGATTTCTACCTGAGCGATACTATACCTGGAAGCTTCATATAATTTCACATCTTCCAACTGTATAGCAAGAATGTTGAATTTGGCATCACCGGTCATCGCAGGAACCAATGGTTTAACGTAAAATTCTTCTGAAATATAATAGTAAGCTTCAAAATTGACAGGCACTGTGAAATATTCAAAAAAGTCAGGCGAAGCAAAGATGGCCAGACCATCAGATTGATGGCGCCAGAAATCGCGGTTATCTATTAACTCCTGTATTGGTTTCCCGATCTTTTCTATGGAAGCATCAGAAAGGTCATCCTCCTTCAATTTTTTCTTTATCTGGGTCCATTCAGAGTGAAGATGCTTTTTGTTTTTTCCTTCAAGAACTTCTTTTCCGGCTCTTTGGGTAGGAATAAATATGGATACGCATGTTCCATGTTCGTAGTTAGCTAATTTCTTAAATTCACTTTCATTGATCATCGACATAATTCTAATTGTTTTTCGGTTACTTAAAGCATTTAAGATAAGCTTAAACGCAGGTATATCAAAGCCTTCAGCTCTTGTTTTGTGCTAAATCTTTCTTAATAATTCGAAATGTTTTCTTAGTGAAAATTCCTTTTAGATCTCATCGTCTGGTTCTACGTGGATCAGGACATCTGCAACTTGTGGGATATTATGCAGGATATCATCTTTTACCCGGTGAGCGATATCGTGCCCGGCTTTTACTGTAATATCAGCATTTACCGCAATGTGAAGATCTACATGGTAGGTCATACCTGTTTTTCTAATATAACATTTTTCAGTTTCAACAACTCCTTTATTTGTGTGGGCGATCTCCCTGATCTTAATTTCGATATCTTCATACCGATGTTCATCCATTACCTCGCCAAGTGCCGGTCTTAAAATAAGATAGGCATTAAAAAGGATAAATCCGGAAGCAAATAGCGCGGCCCAGTCGTCTGCATTCTCATAGCCTTTTCCCATATAGAGGGCGATAGAGATCCCAATAAAAGCCATGATAGAGGTGATAGCATCGCTACGATGATGCCAGGCATCTGCTTTTAAGGCAGAGCTGTTCGTTTCATCTCCCTTTTTAGATACGAACCGGTATGAGACTTCTTTAATAATTATAATCACAAAGAGTACGATCAAAGTATACGGCTCAGGAACTTTATGAGGTGTTTGTATATTCTCAATACTTTCATAAGCGATGACAGTGGCTGAAACTATCAGAAAACCAACCACCATAAAGGTGATTAGTGGTTCAGCCTTTCCATGGCCATAAGGATGATTCTCGTCTGCAGGCTTGTTGGCATATCTAAGGCCGAGTAAAACGAGCAAAGAGGAGAAAACATCGGTGGTAGATTCTATGGCATCGGCAATAAGGGCATAGGAATTTCCGAAAATACCGGTAACTGCTTTGGCGATAGCCAACAGAGCATTTCCTGCAATACTAAAATAAGAGGCTTTTACCGCTTCCCGGTATCCCGGCTGCATAAATAATCGTTTTAGGTTCTACTAATTTAGGATATTATGTTACTTAAGCTGATTATAGATAAGTAAAATTCCGCTTACCACCATTAAAATGATCAATAGCTTCCTGAAGGTGCTGCTTTTCATTTTGGAAAGGAATTTTTTCCCGATAATATTACCTATAACTGCTCCCAGTCCCAGGGCAATACCATAGATCCATAGTTCCCGGTATAAAAGTCCGAAGAAGGTATAACTACCAATCTGGGCGATTCCCAGGAAAAAGGAATTAACGGTTTTGGTGGCGATCAATTCTTCCTTATCCAACCCAAGGTTCAAATAGAATGGATTAAGAATAGGACCAAGGGCACCTATGATTGTTCCAAGAACAGACACCATAAATCCAAGAGGAATAAAGTACCATAGTTGGACGGGAAATGATCTTTCTTTTTTACCAAAACGATATTGGAAAACGGTACTAATTAAAAACAGGCCCACTAATATTTGTAGCCAGGATGCTTCTACTCTTGTAAAGAACCATCCTGCTATCCAGGCTCCTAATATCGCAGCCGGAACATAATACCAGAAAACCTTCCAGTTGATATGTTTCCAGAATAGGATCAACCGGGCCGGCCGACCAATAAATGTCCCCAGGTTTATTATCGGGGCGGTCTTCGTAGTGCCTATAAGGAAATTAATGAAAGGCACTAGAATTAAAGCACCGCCACCTCCGGAAATAGTGGAGATAATAAATGCGACTATTCCTGCCAGGAAAAGTATGACCAAATAAAGAATATTAATGTCCTGAAATAGTTCTGCCATTACCACCAAACTATAAAAAATCTGTAATATTCAGATCCTGATTTCATCCAAACCAGGGGTGCTTTTTTATTCTCAAAAAGAATTTCTATCTCTTTTTGTAGTTCTGAATACGAAAACCAGTTGGAATTACTCCGGGGATCACAACTCCAGTATTTCTTTTTCGGACAAAAGAATAGATTAGCATTCCATTTCTTTTGAAGGAAATCTTCAAGCTTATACCAGTTTCCGATAAAACCTTCAGGATTAACTACTTTTTTATCCTCCTGAACCCAATCTTCAGGAGTGAATAACTGTACCTTAAAACAAAGTTGTTGTTCGATATGGTCAGGATTTAAACCAAATTTGTTCAGGTAGTTTATGGTTTCAGGTTTATACAATAATGGGAATTGCCTTTTTTCTAATTTTTCCATTTTTTCCTGAAAACTATCTCTTCGGTTGGGGCCTATCCATCGCTGTATTTCTTTCGGAAAGCCGTTATCATAGACATATAGTTTATAAACAAGTTCAACATGCAGAGACTGAGAACGATCCCTATCGTATAATAAAAAGTCCAGTTCGCCCAGGGTCTGTTTTTTTTCTATTATCTGGATATTTGAGGCTATAAGATCATACCTCGAACTATTCTCTATAGCGATTTCGAAAAAACTCTCCATTCTCTTACCCAGAACCGAATTCCTGGGATGATTAAGTTCTTCCAGAGAAGCTTTTACAGAATCATTAATATCAACCTGTGGAAATTTGAAGGTGTTGAACTGAGTGTTCTCAGTTTCAGGGAATATATCAGGGGTCTTTAAGAAACCTCGAAACTGATCTATAATGCTGATTTCTTTCAAATGTGATCTAGTTTCCGGGATTCAGGTATACAGAAAAATCGGTTTTATAGATCCTGCTCAAACCGTTTGTATAGCTGTTAACCTTTTTCAGAAGTTCATCTATATTATCAAAATTTTCATTACTGAAGTTTAAAGCACGTCTACTGGTAAAATAAAGCTCATTTTTAGAAAGGTCAATAAACGGGCAGTAATCCATCTGTTCTGAATTTATAGAATTTAAATTTTTGGCCATGGTCCAATCTCCTTTTTGGTTCCTGTAACTAATATACAGGTCTCCACTGCCTAAACCATCTTCGCGATTATAACCAGAAAAGACCAGGAAGCTCTCATCTGGAGCTATATAACTATTGAATTCATAACCTTCGGAATTTATTGAATCACTTAAAGCTTTTGGAGTGCTGTATACGCCATTTTTAAATTGACTAAAAAAGATGTCGTCCTTAGTTTCCTTGGGTTCATTTGGCCTAGTAAAATATAGGTTTCCAGAATCTGAAACCGCTGGGTAAAATTCATCTGCTTCTGTATTTACCGGTGTGCCCAGATTTAAAGGCTCAGACCATTTCTCTTTAAGCCCCGACCTTTCCACATACCAGATGTCAAAATCTTTCGATTTCTCTTTGGAGCTGGCGACCGGACGATTTGAAACAAAATATAATCTTAGGCCATCTGGTGAAAGAAATGGTTCAAGGTCTTTGTATTTACCTGAAAATTCTACGATCTCTCGCTCTTCCCATTTATTTTCCTCTTTAGTGACCTTAATAATGACCGATACTTCCTCATTCATACTTTGCAGCGTATAGTAAGCCTCGTTTATGTCTGAATTAATTGTAAAATCGCGAATCTTTATCTGGTCCTCAAATTGTTCAAATACAGGTTCTATTTTTGTATCCTGGGAAAAGTGAACAGAAAAAACGAACAGAAAGGGGAGAAGCAGGGTATTCTTCATTCTAGCTTTTTTTAATGGGGATCCAGATCTTTTCTTTTGATTTGGGACTGTCGGGACCTTTATAATCTTTCCCTAGAACTTCAAATTGTGGCCGGTCGTCTAGCTCGTATTCAGAAGCCGGGATCCATTCATCAAAAATAAATTTTGCGGTTGAGGCGAATTCTTTTGAAGTGCCTTCGTGAGTAAATACCGCATACAATCCACCTGGGAGTTTAAGACCTTTCATCCCTTCAGTCAATCCTGAATAATCCTCAACCTCAACAGCCGCCCATTTTTCAAAAATAGACTGAGAATTGAAATGTCCCGAAATAAAACCTTCATCATATACCTGCACCGAATATAGATCCTGACTTACCGTATTATTGATATCCTTTTTGTTCTTCATGAACCTTTTCCATAGTATTTCAGTTTTATCATCGGCGAGACTTGTATGCATACTAATTCCAACCAATTTTTTATCCTCTATTTCAACAATTTCAGGATCCTTCATAAATGTTATCTCTTTAGGTCTATTTTAAAATTCTTTGGTGGCTTCACACCTTTTAAATGCTCAACGAAATAATCCCATCTCCTGCGCATCATATAATAAAAGTCATCACCAAAGCCGTGTCTTGCATGCGGAAAAATTATAAGATCAAAATCTTTATTTGCCTTTACTAAAGCATCAACCACAAGTAATGTATGGTAAGGAGGAACATTATCGTCCATTGCACCATGAGCAAGCATAAGTTTTCCCTCAAGATTATCGGCATATTGTGCATTCGCATCACTTATGTAAGCCGAAGAACTATCAGGATTTTTACCCATTAACCCAATGTATCTTTCACCCCAGTCGTCTTCATAATTTCTATTATCATGGTTTCCAGATTCTGCAATTCCAACTTTATAGAATTCGGGATATTTGAACATCGCTGCTACCGTGGCAGAGCCTCCGCCGGAATGACCCCAAACACCAACTCTGGTTGTATCTATATAGGAATGTTTTTTAGCCAGTGTTTTTATAGCTTTAATCTGATCTGGTAAGGTGTTTTCAGACAGACTACCATAACAGGCATCGTGAAAAGATTTAGTTCTACCAGGATTACAGCTTCCTTCAAGGACTACCACAATAAAGCCTAATTCTGCCAGCGCCTGATGATCACGCCTGGATGCTTTAAAATTCCAGCCGCTAATGCTTCCTCCCTGAGGTCCGGGATAGATATAATTTACAACGGGATATTTTTTTGATTCGTCTAAATTAGTAGGAGTGAACATAAGACCGTAAAGATCCCATTTTCCATTGGCCGACTTTACCAAAAACTCAATTGGTGCTTTCCAGCCAGTCTCCACTAACTGTTCAATATTTTCTTCTTCGAGTTTAGTGATCTGCTCTCCGTCATTATTTTTCAGTTGGGCAATATTTGGTTTAGTTGGAGTCGAATAATTATCAATAAAATAATCGTGGTTAGGAGACCAGGAAATTGTATGATCACCTTTTTCCGGTGTAAGGCTTTGCAGGTTTTTACCGGTAAGATCTACTTTATATAAATGACTGAAATAAGGATTTTCATCCCTGTTCCTTCCATTGGCCAGGAAATATATTTCATTATCCTTTTCATCGATATAGGAAACTTTTGTCACTACAAATTCCCCCTGGGTGATCCTGTTCTTCAGTTTACCTGATTCTGCGTCATAGAGGTAAAGATGCCCGTAATCATCCCTTTCTGAATACCAGATGATCTCATCACTATCATCCAAATAGCTCCAGTTAATCTGACCTCTGCCAGACTCGAATTGCGTATCTACTTTTTCCTCAAAGATATCTCTTACTTTTCCAGTTTCGGCATCTGCCACTCGTAGCTTAGCCGATTTATGATCACGCGAAGTAGAAACAAAATAAAGTCTCTCAGAATTATCACTCCATTCATTATCATCGAAGGCACCCGAGCAGTTTATATCATCGCAAAGTGTCCCTCTTCGTGGATCAGGTTCAATATTTAGAGGAGTAATTTCTTTCTTTTCAACGTCTATGATAACACGTTCAATAAGGATTGGCTTTTCATCTTCAGGTAGCGGATATTTCCATTTCACCAGTTCAGGAGCTCCAACCTTGGTTTTCACAAGGTACATATCACTAACATGTCTTTGATCCTGTTTATAGGTAGCGATCTTTTTAGAATCTGGTGACCAAAGCAAGACTGGATCGTCACTTCTCGTCCAGCCAGCATTGTCAGTCGCGTAACCATAATTTTGAACACCATCTGAAGTCAACTGTATTTCTTCATCTGTTTCCAGGTTCCGTACCCACAGGTTCCAGTCTTTAATAAAGGCTACTTTTTTACCATTTGGAGATAAGGCAGAATTTGATTCATTCTCGCTATGAGTATTTTTGATTATTTCGGAATCTTTCAATAAATCATTCAGACTTTTAGCAGTGCTTTTCTTTCCCGTTTTCGCATTTATCAGTACGTATTCCTCACCATTTCTGGTATCTACTTTATACCAGAAATTATGATCATCGATCCATTCGGGACTAACATGGCTTCGGGTGATCAGAGAATCTGTATTCTGGCTAAGGAATGTTGTTGCCCGCTCGTAATCTTTTATAGTGACAATTTCCTTCTCCTGAGCATAGAAATTAAAGGTGAGAAAGGCAGTAAAAAATAATATTTGTAGGGATCTATTCATGATTTCGTTGCTTTGAACTAGAAAGATATAAAGAAACAGGGCTTTAATAAAGCCCTGAACGGATTAAATCCTTTTATCTATTCTAGCTCATAACAATCCATCCATACACCAGTGTCTCCTTCAAGTCTTTCAGGAACAGGCGTATCGTAAGTGATAAGAATCTTCCCATCTGGCAAAAAAGCCATGCCTTCAGCCTTATCTGCACCGTGCTGTAGTTCAGAGCCACGAGCTACATCGAAAAGCCTTTCCGAATTATGGACCACGCTACCATGTCTATCTTGCAAACCACCCTTAACTTTATAGATCGAAATTGTTCCGTCAAGATCCATAGTAGGACCAGCTAACAAATAAAGATCTCCATTTTTAGTGATATTTAACTCCCTTATTCCCATACCTCTCAAATCTATAAAATGCTTTCGGTATAACTTTTCTTCATCGGCTTGTTTCGATAGTAACAGCTCTCCATCAAATTCTTTACAGCTTATTTCAAGAATAACTGCATATCCATTAAGGACCGGGCCTCTTAAACCTATAAAGACCCTGTTTTCAAAAACAGCTAGTCCTTCAATATCAAAACCATTGTCCTTACATGGAATACTCATAAACTTTTCAAGATGTTCATCTATTGTAAGGGCATTATGCAATTCTGTACTTTTGGTTCCGCCGCGAAGCATTAATGGTTTAATAGTTTTTCCATTGTATTCTGCTTCCTTTAATAATTCATAACTGCCATTCTTTTTAATGCAGGGAATGCAACCCAGGCTAAACCTGTTTTCATCGATAGCAATAGCCTCCAGGCTTTTTAGTTGCTTATCCAGTGGGTCTTCTTGCGATGGAGAGTCTCTTTTTAAACTCATGCTTCCACAAAACCAGAGGTAAGGTTCCTGATAGGCGAGTGCTTCCATATCTGCTTCCCCATTTCCAGATGGCAGATCAAAAAAGTCTGCCAGTTCATAATGTTTGTGATAACCAAAACCACGCTCTGTTGCGGTTAATCGCTCAATGCCTGCATCCTCATCATAACTAAGCCATAAGTTATTTTCAGTAGCAAGACTACTGGAAATTTCAGTTCTTAGATCTTCAAGATTGTGGTATCCTTTTTCAAACTGAAGAAGACATTTATGAGCTATTTTTTTATGGTTTGGCTTCATAATGGTTTTATTTATTTCAATCTACTTAGATATGATAAATAAAAAAAGGCTTCCTAATGGCAGCCCTTTTAATTTAACTAAGAATTATAATTTTGATGGTTATTACAAACTCGTTTCATGATTTATTCTCACCGGAATAGCCATTTTCAAAGTTTGAAAGATCACGCAACTATTTTCTGTAGCCTTTAATAAAATAGGCAGTTTATTTTTCTTGTTTTGGACCTCAACTTTTATGTAAAGGTCTATAGATTGAAATGCTACCGGGATATTTTTATCCATCATTAAGGTTCCACGAACATCTACATGAGCTTCTGCCTTCACAAAAGTGTAAGTAAGTCTTATTCCAAGGCGCTCCGCGATCATTCTTAAAGTACTTTCAAAACAGGACGCAAGTGTTGCGCAAAGAAGATCACCTGGGTTTGGCATATCATGGTATCCGCCTAGCGCACGATGCACACCAATTCCAAAATTTTCCTGAAGCTCATCATTGATGGATACTTCAGTGTTAAAAGCTTTATCAAGATTCTTTCCTTCAACAAATGCAGCATCAGTGATCAGGGCATTTGCAGGTTCATTTAAATAACTTTCCATTAATGGTGCCTGTCTGTCTCTAACTAAGGATCTGGTTTTCATAACTTAAAGTTTTAAGGTGATTGCGTCATCACCAGATTAATAGTTACTAAATTAGATAGCCTGATCCACGAAAGGTTTTCTCTAAGGTTCTAAAAAGATTCTCTAAAGCTCATTCTACCATTCCAATTGATCCTGCCCGGGAGCGGAATTCAACGGGTGTGTAATTGAATAAATGCTTAAAGGATTTACTGAAGTGGGAAGAGTTTTTAAATCCGCTTTCATAGCAGATTTGGTTCACATTTAGATTTGTTCCTATTAATAAACTCTTTGCCAGGTTCAGCCTTTTCTCCAAGATCCATTTTCCCGGCGTAGTCCCAAACTGAGCTTTAAAGATCCTTTTAAATGAGGATAAACTTCTACCTGATAATCTTGCAAAATCTTCGATCTTAAGATCATACTGAAAGTTCTTCAACATAACCTCTTCCAGTTTATTTGCATTTCCCTGTCTAAGAGAGTTGAAATAATTTATAACCTCTTGGTTTTTTGGGTTCAGGATAATATTGAACAATAATTCATTGAACTTGATCTCTACCAGCTTTTGAGGTATAACCTCCCCAGATTTAAAATAATTGAAAATACTCATTACCAGAGATCTGAAGGTTTCAGTTACTTCAATAGGAAATATTTGTTTTACAGAAGGTCTATGAGTTTGATCGGTTTCTTCAGAATTATAATTATGAAGCATAAAATCCAGGATAAACTGATCTTTCATAAAAAATAGAATGACACAATATTCCTTGTCTAAATACTGCTTTGTTGTATATACTCCTTTCTTAATAAAAAGAGCATCACCAGCCTTGATATGATAAATATCTCCGGCAGATATCCAGTCTTTTTTTCCGTTTATAACAAAGGTGATCAGGTTAGAATCTGTCCAGAATTGATAATCCTCCACATCCAGTGGGCATTTATATTCTATGATCAAATAATCATCTCCTACGAGTTTATTGAAGCCTCTTTTCTCTTTGAAATAATTATATATGTCGATGATCATTTGACTGAAATTGCAAAACATCAAGGATGTTTCAACATTATATAAATTTAGTGCTTTTAGGGCTAAGAATCACGATTTCAGAGAACTAAGATTTAAATAAAACATGAGTTATTATTGAATTATATAATGAATATCTTTGGCCAAAATTCAAGATTTGTTCCGGAAAAGATTCTACTATTTCATAAAGATCCAATATTTAGGTTACCGGCTTCATGGCTGGCAAAAACAGCCTGATGTAAAAACTGTTGAAGGCTTAATTACCAAAACCCTGGGTTGGGTGATGCCGGAAGCTAAATGCAAAATACTAGGAACAAGTCGTACAGATGCTATGGTATCTGCTGAAGAATCTGCTTTTGAACTATTCCTGGATCATGAACCTCTGGAAGATCTTGATGATTTCTTAAAGACATTTAATAAAAACCTTCCCCAGGATATTAGGGCTTTAAGTATAGAAGAGGTTGATGATAAGTTTAATATCATTCAACATTCCAAGACCAAAGAATATGCTTACCTATTCAGTATAGGCGATAAATTTCATCCTTTCTGCGCGCCTTTTATGGCTAATTTCCAGGAAGATCTTGATATTGAGAAAATGAAGGAAGCTGCGAGGCTGTTTCAGGGAAAGCATAATTTCAGGAATTACTGCGTAAGGGTTTCGGAAAAGAGCACTTTTGAAAGAGAGATGCTGAAGTCTGAATTAGTAGAAAATACTGAATATACCGCTAACTTTTTTCCGGAACGGTCATACATATTCCATATTCATGCTTCCGGGTTTTTACGTCACCAGGTTAGGCTAATGATGGGAAGCCTGGTTTTGGTGGGAAGGGGAGAGCTTACTTTAGAGGATATCAGAAAAAGTTTAAAACCTGATAGCCCTCAATTGCAGATGGATTATATCGCTCCAGCTTCCGGGCTAATCCTGAATAAGATCGAATTTGATTAATAGTGATTATTGGTCTTCCAGTATTTTCAAAGAAATTTTAATGGTTTCATAGGGAATTGCCTCTTCGAAATGCTCGTAATAACTGCGTAATGAGTTAGGGTTTTCAATTTCCTTTTTTGCTTTTTTTACAGACTTCAGTTCAGCTTTTCCCACATATCTTTTCAGGTCTATATTTTTACCATCATCATATAGTTTAATAAGATGAGTGAAAATGGTATTCCGGGTAACTCCTTTTCGCCGGGCGATCTCCTCAACGGTTAATCCCTCTTTATAAAGATTGAGAGTTTCGACTAAACTCGAACCTTTTCTGGTTTTCTTTTTTGGTTTGGTTTCTCTCTTTTCTTTGCTAAAGGCAATGATCTCCTTGATAAACCTGTACCCGTAATCTTCCATTTTCTTTCTACCCACACCATCGATCAGCATGAAATCGGAATCTGACATTGGTCTTTGCTTCTCCATGTCTTTTAAGGCAGCATCATTAAAAATGAGGTATGCTGGAATATCTTCTTCACGGGCGATCTCCAGTCTTAGTTGTCTCAGCCTTTCGAATAATGAATTGGTGGCGGTTGAGGTTTTTACCGCTCTATCCTGAGGTTTCTTTACTTTAACATCAGCCAGTAATACCCTTTCCTTTTCAAAAAGTACTTTTTTAGCCTGTTCCGTTAGAAGAAGACGGTTGTTCTTATCGAAAGCGATCTCTACATATCCTAAATTAATAAGCTGAATAAGATATTGCTGCCAGTTATGCCAGGAAATATCCTTACCTATACCATAGGTTGTAAGCTCCTGATAATTATTTCTTCGCACCACTTCATTCTGTGAACCTCGTAATACATCTATAACTGCTCCAATCGGTTCAGATCCTTTTAATCTGAAAATACATGATAGTGCTTTTTGGGCGATAATAGTTCCGTCAAAGAATTCTGGCGGATTCCGGCAAATATCACAATTGCCACAGTCTTCCTCTAAATATTCACCAAAATAGCTAAGCAGAATCTTACGACGGCAACTTAAGGCTTCTGAATACTGCTTCATCCTATCCAGTTTGGCTAGTTGTACATCTTCATTTTTTGCATTCGAAGCAAATTTCTGAAGCTGGATCACGTCTGCATAACTGTGAAACAATAAGGTGTCTGAAGGTAATCCATCTCTACCAGCACGACCAATTTCCTGGTAATATCCTTCCAGGTTTTTCGGCATATTGTAATGGATCACCCAGCGAATGTTAGATTTATCGATCCCCATTCCGAAGGCGATGGTGGCGCAGATGATCTGTTTTTCATCGTTGATAAAATCATCCTGGATTTGGGATCTTTCTTCATGATCCAGACCGGCATGATAAGCTTCAGCTTTAAAACCTTTTACTTTTAGCTTAGAGGCTAATTCTTCGGTCGTCTTTCTGCTTAGACAATAAATGATCCCACTCTCATTCTTTCTATTCTTTAGAAAAGCCGAGATCTGTTCAAATCGTTTTATTCCCTGCTTTACATCAAGGCTTAAATTCTTTCGGTCAAAGGAAGCAACATGCTTTTTAGCATTAGGAATATTTAGTTGCCTGCAAATATCATTTCTGGTTGCCTTATCGGCAGTGGCGGTAAGGGCAAGCATTGGAGTAGAAGGGAAGCGATTCTTTAAATAACCCAGTTGGGTATATGCTGGCCTAAAATCGTGACCCCAGCTGGAAATACAATGAGCTTCATCAATTGCGATAAGACTTACTTTTCCATCTGTCAAAAATCTGTCAACGAACTGAAGGCTTTCCGGAGCTACATAAAGTAGTTTGATCTCCTTTTTATCAATTTTCTGAAAGATTGCCTGTTTATCGGCTTCATCCTGACTACTGTTTAGAAACGCTGCTGGTACCCCGTTCGCGTTCAAACCATCTACCTGGTCTTTCATTAAAGCGATAAGTGGTGAGATTACGAGGGTAATTTC
>CBDTXN010000021.1:0-20145 GCA_965364455.1 uncultured Flavobacteriaceae bacterium | reverse complement strand
ACCAATTCTTCTCAATTCCCGATATTGCTTTAATCCAACCTGGTTCCCAACTCTAATCGTAGCCGTAACTCCCAGTCCTACCGCGATCATAAAGGTCATAGATGCGAGGTTCAATGCAATTTGATTTGCTGCCTGCGGGTTCGTGCCAAGGTTCCCGGCTAGAATAATAGTACCAGTGAAAATTGCCACTTCAAAAAGCATTTGAAGTGCTGTAGGTAGGCCTAAGGAAAGTAGTCTTTTGAAGATATCCCATTTCAGCATTTCCTTTTTAGACCACTTAAAATATTCTATGAATTTGGATTTTCTTCTCAGTATTTCCCAGATAAACCAAAGCATAAAGAACCTGGAAATAAGTGTTCCCCAGGCAGCTCCTTCAAGCTCAAGCCTCGGAAAGAACCAGATCCCATAGATCAATAAATAATTCCCTACCACATTAACAATATTCGCCAGTAGAGTTGCGTACATCGCGTACCGGGTTTGGGACAGGCCATCGGCAAATTGCTTAAACGCCTGGAATGCCATTAAAGGCAACATGGAAAAGGCAACAATATTCAAATATGGTATAGCCAGCTCTACAACTTCTGGTGGTTGATCCAGATGGTAAAGCAGAGGTTTTGCAATGAGTAAAAGTATAAATAACAGAAGGCCATTGATAGTACACAATATAAGCCCATGATGAAAATAACTCCTTCCACCTTCAAGATCATCAGCTCCATCTGCTTCCGCTATCAAAGGGGTTATCGCAAAGGAAAATCCAATCCCCATAGACATGGCTATAAATACAAGTGCATTTCCCAAAGAAACCGCAGCCAGTGGTGCAGCTCCTAACCTTCCGATCATCAAATTATCTACAAGGCCAACCATCACATGCCCCAATTGACCAAGCATCACCGGGTAGGCGATATTAAGATTTTTTCTGAATTCTTTAGTATAGGCCGAAAGCTGCAAAACAATTTTTTAGGTCTGCAAAGGTAGCCTCTTTAGATTTCTTTGAAAGAGATAAGAGATAATAAATTTAGACCAGACCTTGACCTAATCTGGCATCTCAACAGTATTATTATTGATATTGTCCAGACCATATTTATCTACCAGGTAAACCAGGGAAGCCATCGTAGCTGCACCCAATTCAAGTTCCCTTTTATTCACTGCATCAAAGGTATCATTAGCGGCGTGGTGATGGTCAAAATATCTTTGAGAATCTGGTCTTAGACCTGCCAGTACAGTTCCTCCTCCTTTTAATGGGCTAATATCTGCTCCGCCTCCACCTTGTTTAAAGTAATGGATCAAATATGGCTCGAATAAATTCTTCCAGGATAATATTTTATTAAATTGCTGATCTGATGCAGTGAATCCAAAGCCTCTAGGTGTAAAACCTCCTGAATCACTTTCCAATGCGAAAATGTGGTTTTCAGATTTTGAATTGGCAACCTCAGCATATTTATTTCCCCCTCGTAAGCCGTTCTCTTCATTCATAAATAGAACAACCCTGATAGTCCTTTTGGGAGCATACCCAATTTCCTTGAACAATCTCAATACCTCCATAGATTGAACCACTCCTGCCCCGTCGTCATGAGATCCATCTCCAAGATCCCAAGAATCAAGGTGACCGCCAACAACCATTATTTCTTCGGGAAATTCAGTTCCGGTGATCTCACCTATCACATTATATGATTCTACATCTTCATGCTGCTCGCAATTCATTTTAAAATAGAACTCCAGATCATCCTGGACCTTTAAAATTCCGCTGAGATATCGTGCATCGTTGGTTGAAATTGCCGCAGCAGGAATTCTATCCTTTACAGGCATATCCCCATAACTCATAGAACCAGTATGAGGAAGATCGTCCATTCTTAAATTCATGGATCTAACAATTACCCCAACCGCGCCATATTTCGCCGCTTCTTTTGCTCCTGAATATCTCTGATCTACACATCCACCATAGGCTTCGAATGTCTGAATATGATCAGCGCGCATTGGACGGTTATAGAAAACGATCTTACCTTCAATATTTTCACGTCCGTATTCCTCCAACTGTTCTATACCCTGAACTTCAATGACTTTTGCCTTAGTTCCTCCTGTTGCTGTAGCAATTGAACCACCTAAAGCAGTAATATTCACATTCCTTGTTTCACCCGGCCCGGTTTGCACATACGCAAATTCTCTTCCTCCACGGGTCCATTTTGGAACCATTACCGGCTGTAACCAGACTTTATCCAAACCAAGCTTTTCCAGCTCGGCCTTGGTATATTCCACTGCCTGCTCTGCTCCATAAGAACCAGACAAACGACTCCCAATTTGATTAGATAAATGATCTAACCAGTCATAACTTTTCCCATTTAAGAGAGACATATCGTAAACCTTTCTTATGGTAAGGGAGTCCGTATCAGAATTAGACTGAGCAGTCATAAATAAGCCCGAAAAAACTAGAAGCAGCGTGAAATAAAATGATCTCATCAAAATTACTTTTTGCTGCTAAATAACAGCATTTTTTTTATTTATACGAATGCCAACCTTAATTCTTTTCCTTCTTCAGTTGTTCCCGATAAATGTCAAGATTTTTTCTAATTTCCGGGTCCAATTCGGGCTCCTTTACCTCTTTATATTTTTTGAGTTCATCGTGAAGTATTTTAGCTACAAGATATCTGGCTGTTGGTTTTTCATCTGCTGGAATCACATACCAGGGAGCTTTTTCAGTAGAAGTTTGATTGATCGCTTCCTGATAACATTTTTGATATTCTCCCCATAATTCACGTTCCTCGAGGTCCCCTGCTGAAAACTTCCAGTTCTTATTAGGCTTATTCAGTCTGCGTAATAGACGCTGCCGCTGCTCTTCTTTGGAAAGGTGCAAAAAGAACTTAAAGATTATCATTCCATTATCTGAAATATGATCTTCGAAATCACGGATATTCTCAAATCGCTGTTCCCAGAATTCTGAATTTACATCTTCAACAGAATCGATCCCGGGTAAGTTTTCATTCATTAAATATTCCGGATGAACTCTTGTTACCAGAACATTCTCATAATGGGTGCGATTAAATACTCCAAATTTCCCTCTTTCGGGCAATGCAATATAGTGCCTCCACAAAAAATCATGTTTTAGCTCTTTACTCGAAGGAGTTTTAAAACTATGAACCACCACGCCCCTGCTATTAAAATCCTTAAAAACCTCTCTTATCAAACTGTCTTTTCCCGCAGTATCCATACCCTGAATACAAATAAGCACGGCATATTTGCCATAGGCATATAAAGTATCCTGCCATTCACCTAAAGATTTCCTAACCTCCTTCATTTCATCTTTAATCTCGTCTTTAGATGCATTTAAGTTAAGGTTGGTTTTCTCCTGCGAAAGATCAATTTCAGAAGTCACTTTGAATTGCGTGTGGTCTATTTTCTTCATAGTTGTAATATCTTCCCCCTAAGATACAATCTTTAAAAGAGTTAAATTTTTTATCTTCGCGACAAATATTACCACGTTGGATAAACTAGAGCGAAAAGATATTATCGATAAAGTAACGGCCCTTTTGAAGGAGATCCCATCTTCAATGGACATCGTTAGAAAGGGAGGAAATCGTGATGCCAGGTTCAGGTATCTCGCTACTCATATGGTAGATAAAGCTATAGAGAAGGATGCGCTTATCATTTCTGAAAATCGCCAGGGAATCGCCATACTTTTTAAAACAAGCAAAAAGGACGATAATATCTGGAAAGACCTTTGGTCTCAGCTTAAACTAGTTGTTAATGTAACCGGAGTAAGAAACGCATTAAATATCCTTAAAACCCAGAAGTATATTAAGAACCAGCGCCCACAGGAAGGCGAATACCTATACTGCTGGTTTTGGGGTATTCTAAAGGAATACCGTGGCGCAGACACACAGGTTGGAAAGGAAATGAAAGATGTTTTTTTTAGAACAGCTCACGACACAGGTCTGGAATTATATGCAGAGACCCGCGGTAGAACGAATGCGATTGTTTACCAACGGGTTGGTTTTGATCTTTTTCATGAGTGGGATCACCCTAGTGGTGACACCATGTACTTTCTAAAGTACAATCCTAAAAATCCAAGAAATAAGAGGCCTTAGAACCTGCTGCCGAAAAGTTCAACATCTTCTTCGGTAATTTCTTTTCCTCCTAAAATAAAGAGGCGTTCCACGACATTTCTTAATTCCCGGACATTACCTCTCCATTCACTTTGTTTAAGCCTTTTAATGGCTCCACTGGTGAATTCCTTTTTATTGGTTCCCTGTTCACTGGCAATCTTTTCACTGAAGTAATCTACCAGTAATGGAATATCATCTTTTCTGTCTTTTAAGGCCGGAACTTCAATTAGAATAACTGCCAGTCTGTGATAAAGATCTTCTCTGAAGTTATTTTCCTCTATTTCTTTTTTCAGGTCTTTGTTGGTTGCGGCTACTACCCTAACGTCCACCTTAATGTCTTTATCACTTCCAACCCTGGAAATCTTATTCTCCTGAAGTGCTCTAAGAACTTTAGCCTGGGCAGAAAGGCTCATATCGCCAATTTCATCAAGGAAGATCGTTCCCTTATTGGCAGCTTCAAATTTACCAGCCCTGTCTTTGTTGGCTGAAGTAAAGGCTCCTTTTACATGGCCAAATAATTCGCTTTCTATTAATTCTGAAGGTATGGCAGCACAATTAACCTCCACCATAGGACCTTTAGATCTATCACTTTTTTGATGTAGCCAATGAGCAACAAGCTCCTTCCCTGTTCCGTTAGGACCGGTAATTAGAACCCGGGCATCGGTATGCGCTACTTTTTCTATCATCTCCTTGATGTTCTGAATTTCTTCAGACTCCCCTATCATCTGGTAATTCTTACTTACCTTCTTCTTTAAACGGGTATTTTCAACCACAAGTTCCTTACGGTCCAGGGCATTTCTAACTGTGTTCAATAACCTGTTCAGGTCTGGAGGTTTAGAGATATAATCGAAAGCACCCAACTTCATTGTGTTGACTGCCGTATCCAGGTCTCCGTGTCCAGATATCATTACTACCGGTATCTCAGGCTTGACCTTTTTCACAGCTTCCAGCACCTCAACACCATCCATTTTCGGCATTTTGATGTCACAAAGGATAAGATCAAAATCTTCATTTTTTATGATCTCCATCCCGGCCAGCCCGTCTTCGGCTTCGGTTACTTCGTAATCCTTACTTTCTTCGGTGAGGATCTTATTTAATACTCTTCTTATCGACGCTTCGTCTTCTATTAATAATATTTTTGCCATTAGAATATTGTAAATTTTATTCCACTTCTACCATAAAAGGTATTAGTCTCATTGATTTGATAAACATCATCCTTGTTCCTGTCACGTAACCTGATGTCATTCGTTAAGGTATGCCCTCCGTAAATATAGAATTTGAGATGATCTGTTAAGCTGAATTCATAACCTAAACCACTAAGCACAATGGTCATCGAAATATTTTCAGCAATGTTGTCATTTCCGCTAATAGATGGAGTTGCATCAAAATTTTCCTGAATATTAGCAAAGAATCCATCCAGAGTTACGAATGCCTGCATTTCATGCCTTGAGTTAAAATAATACTTTAAATTGGATTTTGGTGTTCCCAAGGCGTAAGACCATTTTTCATTCCAGCGTTTATAATAATTTACAATAGGTAAAGGAAAGGGGAATCCAGCGGTCGTTGAATATCGTAAACCTAAAATTAATCTCGAGGCATCGTCATTTACGGGATCTTCTTTTGTTTTAACAAATAAGACCGTCCCTGTATAAATAAGGTCATCAGCGATAATGTGGCCTTCAGAAAAGTTAGAGGCGATCTTCACCCCGGTTTCGGCACCAAATCTCCAGTCGTTCCCCATTTTAAATGTATAACCCAAAGTTGCTGTAAACGATTGAAAACGATCCAGGTCACTGGTATCGAAGACCTCAGGATCTTCATATTTAAATTGCACGTTCCTATATTCAAGACTGGGCACCAGATAGGTTCCTTCTTTTTTCAGCCTAATGGGAAATGCAGCGATTGCCCGGGCCCGCCTGAATGAATTATCTGAATTCTTCTGAGGAAAATAAGTGTATTCTATCCTCGCAAGATCTGTTTGTTGAGCATAGGCTTCAGAACTAAATAGAATAACAAGAAAAATGAATATTATTCTAGGCATCTTCATTATCATCTAATTCTTCCAACATTTGCATTTTTTCAGGATAGAACATATGAACATCTCTTTGCGGGAAAGGAATGGTAATTCTGTTCAGCTTGAATTTATTATTGATCTTAAACCTTAATTCACTCTTCACCTTGGGGTCTACAAAACTGTCTGAAACATAAAAATGCAGACCAAAAAGCAAAGCCGAATCTCCGAAGTCTTCGAAAAGAATAAAAGGTTCAGGTTTCTTTAAAATGCCTTTTTGCTCCCTGGCACATTCTAAAAGTACTTCTCTAACTTTTTCTACATCGCTTCCGTAGGATACTCCAACTTTCACAACCTCCCTGGTCGTCTTATGGTTTTGAGTATAATTAAAAACAGTATCACTTATAAACTTATGATTGGGAATGATCATTACTTTATCATCCCTGGTCAAGGCTCTGGTGGTTCTAAGTTTTATTTCAAATACGCGAGCAACGCGACCATCCATTTCTATTACATCACCTACCAATAGTGATTTATCCAGAATAATAAAGATCCCTCCAATTACATCCTGAAACAGCTCCTGTAAAGCTAAACCAAGTCCCACGAATAAAGCTGCAGATGCGGTAAGTAAAATAGTAACGTCTACACCTGTAGAGCTTAGGGTGATAAGGATTACAGTTAGGTAAACAAAGTATTTAATGAATTTAAATACACTTATAAACTTCATCTTATCCTCTTCCATTAACTTGGAAGTGATAAATGACCTCACAATCCTTAGCACAACACTCGTTATTAAAAAGGCCAGGATGATAAGGACAATTAAACCAACGGTTATTTTTATCTCCTCTCCCCCTATTGAATAACTGAACCCGGCATTCCAGATCTCTTTAATAAGGCCCCAGATATCCTGCTCTATAACTTCAGTAACTTTTTCTTTAGCTGATTGTTCCTGCTGCATACCTAATATTTAAGCCATTTATAAAGTTCCTTATAAGAAGGTTTCTTACCATACATAAGAATCCCAACCCTATAGATCTTCGCAGATATCCATAATACCCCGAAATTTGTAGCTATTAGAACGGTTATAGAAATCGCGATTTCCCACCATGGCACGCCAAAGGGAATTCTCATTAACATCACTATTGGTGAGGTAAGCGGAATGATCGAAAATATAGTGGAAACAGTTCCATGTGGATTTTCCACTACCGAAAAGAATCCTACATAAATCCCCAATATGAGAGGTAGAATTATAGGAAACATAAATTGCTGTGTATCGGTCTCACTATCTACCGCTGCTCCAATGGCTGCATAGATCGCACTGTATAAAAAATAACCTCCTAAGAAATAGATCACAAAAAAGCTGAGCAAACTAGCGTATGGTAATTTCAAGATGTCCAGAACCAGTTGATTTATTTCGGGTTGGGCAGCTCCATTTATTGCCACCGAAGCCGGGGTCTGCGCCTGCGAAGGATCTATACCTAGAAATGAAGAAACGCCTATTAACAGCACGGTACCCAGGATGATCCAAACGCTGAACTGGGTTAATCCTGCCAGGGAAGTGCCTAGAACTTTCCCTAATAATAACTGAAAAGGTTTAACTGATGAGACTATGATCTCGATAATTCGGTTTGTCTTTTCCTCAATAACACTCCTCATTACCATATTCCCATAAATAATGATAAACATCATAAGCAGGTACCCGGCAGCCCCACCAAAGAACATTTTGATATAGTTGGACATTTTAGAACTCTGCTCGCCGGCAAAGTTTTGAATTTCTACGTTTATGCTAGCCTTAGCCTTATCTATCTCAGAGACATCGATACCTTTCGCTATAAGCTGATCCCTGGTTAATTTATCTGAAATAGTCTTTTCAATATTTTCAATGGTTCCAAATCCCGGAGTGTCCTTACCTAAGAATTCCACCTCAGGTTTCCCGGTCTCTTCATCCACTTCAGAAATATGGATGAGTCCGAAATATTCATTTTCGAGCACCTCGGTTCTTGCTGAAGCCAGGGAATTTTCAGAATAATCCATATACTGCACCTGCTCCCCATCCTGAAATTCAGCCGCGAACATGCCGCTGTCATCATGAATACCGATGATCTTTTGTTCTGTGCTGTTCAGCATGCTCAAATATGCAATAAGCATGATCATCCCTACAAAAATTAAGGGACTCAGGAAGGTCATAACGATAAAGGTCTTATTCCTAACCCTCGCCAGATACTCTCTATTTATAATTAACCTGAGATTACGCATTTTGAGTTACAGTTTTTATAAATATATCGTTTACCGAAGGGATGACCTCAACAAAATGATTGATCCTGGACCTCGATATTAGAAATTGAATGAGGTCATTAGAGTTCTCATTTTCCTTTAATTTAATACTCAGCTTTAGGTCGTCCTGAATACTTTTAAACCTCGCCGGGCCAATTTCAAATTTATCCTCCAACTCCCGCCTCAATATTATTTCATCTTTGGCATCTACACCAACCTCATAGGTATTGGATTTATATTCTTTTTTAATTTCAGAAACCTTGCCGTCCAGTAGTTTGTTGGATTTATGAATAAGAGCAATATAATCGCAAAGTTCTTCTACACTTTCCATTCTATGGGTTGAAAAAAGTATGGTGGCTCCTTCTTCTTTTAACTGCAGAATTTCATCCTTGATAAGATTGGCATTTACAGGATCAAAACCGCTGAAAGGCTCATCAAAGATCAGTAATTTAGGCTTGTGCAATACTGTTATGACAAATTGTACCTTTTGGGCCATTCCTTTCGAAAGCTCCTGGATCTTTTTATTCCACCAACCCTCGATCTCAAGTTTTTTGAACCAATATTCTAATCTCTCCTTTGCTTCAGCCTTGCTTAAACCCTTTAATCTGGCCAGGTAAAGTGCCTGTTCTCCAACTTTCATAGATTTATAAAGCCCCCTTTCTTCAGGAAGATAACCTATATGTGCAATATCATTTGGATGCAACGGCTTTCCCTCCAGGTATACCCTACCTTCATCTGGCATGGTAATCTGATTTATAATTCGAAGAAGCGTGGTTTTCCCTGCCCCGTTAGGACCTAAAAGACCAAAAATACTTTGTTTGGGAATATTAATTGAAACATTGTTAAGGGCAGTGAAATTTCCGAAGCGCTTATAGATATTCTCCGCAACCAAAAGATTTTCCATAGAGTCATTTGAGAAGTGTTAAAGATATAGAAATACACAGACAGTAGAAGTCGATTAAGAAGATTTTATAATTTACAAACTCTCATAAAAAATAAAACCCACCCTTAATTAAATTAAGGATGGGAAAAAAATTGCTATGAAAAAGAAAAATTATCACTAAAAGACTTAGTGATACTCAAATATATAAATTTTTTCTTAAAACCGGCTTTCTAAGAAAACATATCTTTCACTTTTTCAAAGAATGATTTATCACTTTTTTCAGGATTCGGCTGGAAATTATCGTCCTCAGCCATTCTCTCGAAAAATTCTTTTTGTTCTCTGGAAAGCGTTTTAGGAGTCCATACATTTACATGAACAAGAAGGTCTCCCTTACCGTATCCATTGATACTGCTAATACCTTTACCACGTAACCTAAGGATCTTACCAGACTGCACTCCTTCATCAATTTTGATACGTACCTTACCAGTTACGGTATCGATCTCTCTGGAAGTACCAAGTGCCGCTTCAGAATAACTTATGTAAAGATCATAATGTAAGTTATCTCCTTCTCTTTGCAGACTCGCATGTTCTTTCTCCTCTATAGCTACCAGTAGATCTCCAGGTATTCCATTTCCAGGGGCATCATTACCCTTCCCTGAAACTTTTAACTGCATTCCATCCTCTACCCCTGCTGGGATCTTGATAGAAACAGTTTCTTCTTTCATTATTAGTCCCTGAGCATCGGCTCCATCTGGCTTCTTGTCTATCATTTGTCCGCTACCTCCACAAGTGGTACAAGGAGAAGCAGTTTGCATTCTACCAAGAATCGTATTGGTTACTCTGGTTACCTGTCCTGTTCCTTTACAAGTACTACAGGTTTTATAAGTTGTTCCAGATGCCTGGACTTTACGTTTTACCTTGATCTTCTTCTCGCAACCGTTAGCGATCTCTTCAAGATTAAGGCTTACGCGAATTCTGAGGTTACTACCTTTAGCACGACGCTGGCCACCTCCAAAACCGCCGCCAAAACCGGAGAATCCTCCACCGAATCCACCACCAAAAATATCACCAAACTGGCTGAAGATGTCATCCATATTCATTCCACCTCCGCCAAATCCACCACTGCCATCAAAGGCCTGGTGTCCAAAACGATCATATTTGGCTCTTTTTTCCTGATTTCCTAAAACTTCGTAGGCCTCAGCAGACTTTTTAAACATATCCTCTGCTTTAGAGTCCCCTGGATTTTTATCGGGGTGGTACTTTAAAGCCATTTTCCTGTATGCTTTCTTGATTTCAGCTGCTGAAGCGTCCTTACTAACGCCTAATATTTCGTAATAATCTTCTTTCATGTTGGGTTTTTACATATTTGTAAAAGCGGTTCTTATTTTCCGGTAACTACCTTTGGATATCTGATGATTCTCTCACCGAGCTTATATCCGGGCTCTACAACATCAACAATCTTGCCTTTAAGCTTATCTGATGGTGCTGGAACCTGTGTAATCGCCTCGTGGATCTCTGAATCGAAGTCAGTTCCCTGTTCCACCTCCATTCTTTCCAGACCTTTGGCCTTAAGGGTTTCTTTCAATTTATTATGAATTAACTCGATCCCTTTAAGCAAATTCTCGTCTCCAGACTTTTTTAATTCATTCAGAGCCCTGTCAAAATCGTCCATAATTGGCAGCATAGCTGTCATTACTTCCTGATTGGCAGTCTTGAATAATTCCAATCTTTCTTTTGAAGTTCTTCTCTTATAGTTCTCGAATTCAGCGAAAAGTCTCAGGAATTTATCTTTTTCTTTCTGAAGATCTTCTTTCAAACGCTCATCTTCGGTAAGTTCACCATTCTTGGTATCGGCTTGTTCCTCAGCATCTGCGTCATTATCATCCACCTCGTCTATAGCTTCATCAATCACATCTTCAACCTGATCTTTCACGTCTTTATTTTCGTCTTTTATCTTATCTTCTTTTCGACTCATTTTTATAAAATTTATCTTACACGCACAACGGGTCAAAATCGTTGCCAATTCTATTTTGGTGTCAAAATGTCACAAGAAATTTTTAGTAAATTATTATGAATTGCTAAACCTGATTCCTCTTACATTTGCTGCCGAACTTTTTAAAATTTAAATAATGAAAAGAATTTTTCTAAATGCATTTGTAATCGCCGGTCTTGGACTTGCATTTACCGGATGTAAGAATGACAATAAAGAAGCTGAAGTTTCTGAAGTAAAAGATGCTGCAACTGCTCAAGCTGAAGCTATGGATTACTCAGTAGATACTACTGAATCTGTAATCGACTGGCAAGGTGAAAAACCAACTGGAACTCATACAGGAACTATCAAAGTTGCTCAGGGTTCTTTTAAAGCTAACGATAGCGTAATTGAAAGTGGAACATTTGTAATAGATATGCAATCCATTGAGGTTACAGATCTTGAAGGTGAAGAAAAAGCTAATCTTGAAGCACACCTTAAAGGAACTGTAGAAGGTAAAGAAGGTGACTTTTTTAACGTTACTGAATATCCTAAAGCTACTTTTGAAGTAACTGGTATTACTGAGAAAGAAGGACAATCTATGCTACAGGGAAATCTTACCATTAAGGAAGAAACTAAGAACATTGAATTCCCGGTAAATATTTCTCAAGATGGTGAATCTATTACTATCACAAGTGAAGAATTCACAATTGATCGTACTAAATGGAATGTGAATTACGGATCAAAATCTGTATTTGACGGTTTAGGAGATAAATTCATCAATGATGAAGTTGCATTGAAGCTAAATCTAAAAGCTAAAAAAGCTTAGTATATAATTTGAACTTATTTGAAAGCCCTGCAATCGCAGGGCTTTTTTATTTTAGGTTAGATCTCCAAGGGCCCTGGCAAGATTGGTATATTCAAAATTATAACCTTGCTCTTCAATTTTCTTACTACTTACAAGTTGACTTGAAAGAACGATCTGGGACATCTCCCCCAACAATGCTTTAAGAGCGATCTTAGGTACATTTGGAAGCCAGACAGACTTGCCCATTTGTTTCGCCAATTCATTGGTCAGTTCTTTATTTGTAACAGGATTAGGAGCGACTGCATTATAAGTTCCTGTCAATTCATTTTCTATTGCATATAGAAAGATACCTGCAAGATCCCTGATATGTATCCAGGATTGCCATTGTTTACCAGATCCCAGTGCTGCTCCCATATTTAAGGAAATTGGTTTCTTGATCTTTTCCAGCATTCCCCCATCTTCAGCGAGAACTAAACCTACGCGAATTTTAGCAACGTCTA
The DNA here is from genome assembly GCA_965364455.1 of uncultured Flavobacteriaceae bacterium. Classification (GTDB taxonomy): domain Bacteria; phylum Bacteroidota; class Bacteroidia; order Flavobacteriales; family Flavobacteriaceae; genus Christiangramia. The sequence goes on along the minus strand of CBDTXN010000021.1, from coordinate 7,603 downwards.
TTCCCAGCTCCTCAAATTGATCTGCTGCAGCTTCCCATTTTTTCACCACCTTACCAACAAAATTATCAGCAATTACTCCATCGTCTTCAAAATAAAGTTTCTCCAGAGAACTTGGGTAAACACCAATAGCGCTGGCAGAAATAAAATTTTCTACCTGGTTGGGTTCGTTTTTAAGTGTTTCAAATAAGAGCGCTGCCGTTTCAGTACGGCTTTTGATTATTTTTTTCTTGTAGGAGTCAGACCATGGTTCAGCAATACTGGCACCGGCAAGATGAACAATGGTTTGCACACCGTCAATACAGCCTTTTTCGATCTCTTTAGTTGTTGGATCCCAGTAAAAACCCTGATAATCTTCTTCTTTTTGGATCTTAGATTTACTGGTGGTGAGGTAATTGACCTTTATACCTTTTTCGCGGCATAAACTGCTTAATTTTGTACCTATAAGTCCTGTAGCACCTGTAATTAATATCCGCATCCTTTTTTCTTGTTAAGATACATAAGACATTATGGGTGAACTTTATTTTATAAGAGGTTTAACTCCTTAAAGACTATTTTTTAACAGCCCTTAACATTTCACGTTTTCCCGGCGGTCCGGGTAATTTTTCTACCTGAAACCCTGTAGCGATCATAGCTCTGCGCACACTTCCTTTCGCTGCATAAGTTACCAGCACACCATTTTTCTTTAATGCATTGTACATTATGGAAAATATTTCCTCTGTCCATAATTCAGGCTGAACCCTGGCACCAAAAGCATCAAAATAAATGATGTCATAGCATTCTTCATCGTTGATCTCAGCAAATTTCTTTTCCTGCTTTTTTAAACTGAAGTATGATGAAATATTCGAAGATTTCTCCCATTGAATAGCATGTAGTTTTTCAAAATCAGATCTATGCTCTCCGGCCTTTGCGGCTTCAGGATAATTTAATTGAAGAACCTCTTCTTCAGCTACGGGATAAGCTTCAACCCCTGTATAGATCACCTTCTGTTTTAGACTTTCGGCTTCGAGAAAGGTGAGAAAGGCATTTAATCCGGTTCCAAAACCGATCTCTAAAATAGACAGTTCTTCAGATTTAAATTTTTCAAGAAAGTAATAAAAGCCCATTTTAAGAAAAACGTGTCGTGCTTCCTGAACTGCCCCGTGTTTAGAATGATATTGTTCATTCCACTCCGGTAAATGTATTGTAACCGAACCGTCATCGGTCTTTATTATCTTTCTTTCCAAATTATTGTTTCAGTAAAACTCCGTGGGCCAGAAACCCCGGAGACCTTTTGGTTTCTGTAATACTTGCGATCTCCTCTTTGGACTTTCCTGCATCTTCAGCAAAATGCTTTTGGTCTTCCACAGATGTTTCTTCTATAAATGCGATACCCTCCACTACGACTTCCTTACCTTCAATATCCTTAGGTACAAAAAATCCGTAATCCTTGAATTTCACCAATGGCTCTTCATCGGAATCAGGTAAAGCAAGAGTCATCCAGCATCCTTTCATTTTACAAACGCTGTTTACGTTAGTTCTGAATTTGGCATTTATGGTATCTCCAGGTTTTAAAGAATCAAATTTCAGCTTCATCTGGGCGGCTGTCAAACTATTCTCTGGAGTGATCTGCTCTCCAAAACTTTCAAATTTTTCCTGAGAGGTTTCCAATTGAGCGAGATCCATTTTCTTCTGCTCGGTAGATTGCTTGCAGGATGCAAGAATTAGTATAAATGCAAAAAATAACAGGTGATTTTTCATAATTTACAGGATTTATAAGGCCTAAAGATTCAAAATTACCAAAATTTTAGATTTTGATTCTGCTTTTAATTAGGTAAATTTGTAGCTAATTTAATTTTCATGAAAAATCACACTTTAATGATAGATATACAAAAGTCTCCCCAATCTAAAATAAACGATACTAATTTTGATAATCTCGTATTCGGGCAGGTTTTTACAGATCATATGATGGAGTGCGATTATAAGGATGGAAAGTGGCAGAATCCGGTTATTAAACCTTACGGACCTATTTCTCTTGAACCTTCAGCCAGAGTTTTTCACTATGGTCAGGCTGTTTTTGAAGGGATGAAAGCTTATAAGGATAATGATGAAAAAATCTGGCTTTTCAGACCTGATCAAAACTTTGAAAGAATTAACAAGTCCAGTAAACGTCTTGCTATTCCTGAATTTCCAAAAGAATATTTTTTCAATGCTCTTGAGGAGTTACTTAAACTAGATAAAGACTGGATCAAGAAAGGTTTTGGTAATAGCCTTTATATAAGACCATTTGTAATTGCCAGCGAAGCCGGTGTGTCTGCGTCTGCTGCCAAGGAATACAAATTTATGATCATTTGTTCTCCTGCGCAGGCTTATTACAGTGGAGAGGTTAGAGTGAAATTCTCTGAAAAATTTAGTCGTGCAGCAGATGGAGGAGTTGGATTTGCCAAGGCAGCCGGTAATTACGGAGCTCAGTTCTATCCTACTAACCTGGCCAAGGAAGAAGGTTTCCAGCAGATCATCTGGACAGACGCTAATTCTCACGAATACCTTGAAGAAGCCGGTACAATGAATATATTTTTCAGGATTGGAGATAAATTGATCACTGCTCCTACCAATGACAGGATCCTGGACGGAGTTACACGTAAAAGTGTTTTAACCCTGGCTGAAGAATTCAATATTGAAACGGAAGTAAGAAGAGTAAGCGTACAGGAAATTGTTGCAGCCGCTGAGAAGGGAGAATTGAAGGAAATGTTTGGTTCTGGTACTGCAACAGTTATAAATCCAATTGTGGGATTTGGGCATAAAGGCAAGAAATTTGAATTACCAAAACTGGAAGATTCTTATGCGAAATTCTTCAAGGATAAGTTGATGAAAATACAGTACAATGAGGCCGAAGATAAATTTGGCTGGAGACACGAAGTGAAATAAGATTTCAAAATATAATATTGACAAAGAAAAATCCCGGTCTAACCGGGATTTTTTATTTATCAGGAAAGATAACCGGGAAAACGAATTCCTGTCATTCTCGGTATTATCTGAGGGATTTGCTCTTTTCAAATCAAGATACCCGCTTTTACCAACAGGAACTTCAAACTCAATGGTTCTTTTAAAATCAACAAAATCTTCGGTCATCTACTCCCCTTCAGCTCTGATATGACTAATCTCTATTTTATTAATGTCCTTATCCAGGATCTCTATGGGAGCATCAGCTTCGAAAAACCAAGAATCCCATGTTTTTGGGCTTACTTCCAATGGAGAAATTACTTCCTGGTCTAAAACAGTATTTTCGACTTCTAAAAGATCTGACTTTTCAGGTCTATCATCTTCTTCTGTAGTTTGCTGAACCTTCTTTTCTTCGAAAAGCGGTAGATCTTCAATTTTATTTGGAAAGAAAACACAGAGTCAAAAAAGAACTAATATTATAACAACTCTAGCTTTTGGACATTTTTAAATATGCACAAAATCAAATTTATCTTTCCAAAACCTTACCTATATCTGGCGCGAAATAATTAGGTCCCTTCAGAACTTTTCCGTCCTCCCGATATATAGGTTCGCCATTAGCTCCAAGTTTACTCATATTACTGGATTGGATCTCATCAAAAATTTCTTCGATCTTATGCTGCATCCCATGCTCAATTATAGTTCCGCAAAGAATATATAACATATCTCCCAGGGCATCTGCCACTTCGGTAAGATCATTGTTGTTAGCCGCTTCAAGGTATTCTTCATTCTCCTCCTTCATTAAATTAAACCTAAGCAGGTTTTTCGCTTTACCCAGATTGGCCACTGGTTTTTCTTCTATTCCTAATCCAAAAGCAGAATGGAATTCTTTAACGGCCTCAATTCGCTTCTTCATATTATATAAAGCTTTAAAAAGTTAACTTTGCATCAAAAATAACCAAAAATGTTTTCAACCGGACAGCTCATCTTTGCAGGTCTATTTCTAATCGCCTTTATTATAATAATGATCTTTAGCTACAGGAAGGATATTCGCCTGCATAAAAAATATTATAAGGGAAGTATTTATGTTCTTATTGGTTTTATAGTATTTATTCTGATCCTGTTTTTTATCAAAACCAGACTGAATCACTAGTTCTATAGGAATTAACTTACGCCCAATTTCGTATTTTACTTATATTAGCATTAACTAATCCTGACCGAATATGAAAATCTTCAAATATCTCCTTTTCCTTATACTTATAATTATAATTGGTGCATCCATTTATATAGCTACTAAAGACGGTAAGTTTCAAGTAGAACAAAGCAAGATAATGGCTGCCCCGCCGGAACTGGTATTTAATGAAGTAAACGATTATAAAACCTGGAAAAACTGGGAACCATGGTCGGCAGAAGCTGATGACATGAACATTAATTACGGAGAAAAAACGACTGGCGAGGGAGCTTCCTATTCCTGGAACAGCGAGAGTATGGGAGATGGAGAAATGAGTACCACTAAATCTAATCCATATACGAGTATTGATCAAAAAATAACATTTAAAACTCCATTTGGCGAATCTACAAGTGACGTTTACTGGAATTTTGAGGAACAGGGTGACAGTACAAAGGTAGTTTGGGGTATGAAAGGTGAACAAAGCTTTATGGAAAAGGCTGCTTTTCTTTTTCAGAAAGAAAGTCTTAATGAAATGATGCAGCCAATGTTCAAAAAAGGACTGGATAATCTTCAGGAAGAGATCAAAGAAAAAATGGAGGTTTATTCTGTAAATGTGGATGGGGTTACTCAACATGGCGGTGGTTACTATATGTATCTTACCACAGCTAGTAAAATTAGCCAGGTGTCAGAAAGAATGGGTGAAATGCTCGGTGAGGTTGAACGATACATGAACAAGAACAATATAGAAAAAGTGGGAAATCCTTTCGTTCTTTATAACCAATGGAATGAGGATGCCGGTACAGCAATTTACTCAGCAGGTTATTTTACTCCAAGCGAAGTGATAACCCCTGCTGAAAGTAGCGTACTCAATGATTATATGCCAAACCAGAGAACCTTAAAAACCACTCTTAAAGGTGATTACAAGAACCTTGGTGAAGCATGGGATTCTTCCTATGATTATATTCAGGAAAATGGTTTGCAAGCAATAGATGATGCACAGGCTTTTGAAGTATATGTGACGGGACCAGAGGATGATCCCAATCCCGCGAACTGGATAACAAACTTATATATTCCAATAGAGTTAGAAACTTCAGTACTTAATGATTAAAAATCTCATTCTTGTATTTATAGGTGGCGGATTAGGCAGTAGCCTGAGATATGTTATTAGTAGATATCTGAATGCGGGCCATCTAATACCTTATGGAACCTTCCTTGTGAACGTTGTGGGAAGTTTACTTTTAGGGATAATTCTGGGATGGGCAATAAAATCAAATTCTTTGAACAGTCCTGGTCATTTGATCCTCGCAACAGGGTTTTGCGGTGGTTTTACAACATTCTCAACTTTCAGCTTCGAAAATTATTCTCTTTTAAGATCAGGAGAGTTTTTAACCTTTTCAATTTACTTTTTTAGCAGCCTGCTTTTAGGGATTTTAGCTATTTTCCTTGGAATTCTTATTTCCAGGCTCTTCTAATTACCATAATAAAATATCAAAAACGGAATTTTATTCCATATAATTAAATACCCCTAATTTTTTAGGGGTGTTTAATTATTATATCATAAAAATGAAGACATACCCCTGCATTCTTAATGGCACCTTAATGACATTTTTTAAATTTAACCAATTCTTAATACTAGATAATGAAAAAAATAGAAGCAATCATTCGAAAGTCAGAGTTCGATGAAACCAAGGAAGCACTTCATGATATTGGAGTAACCTTTTTTAGTTACTGGGATGTTACCGGTATAGGTAATGAAAAGGTAGGCCACGTTTATCGCGGTGTTAGTTACAGCACTGCAGATATTCAAAGAAGGTATTTATCTATCGTGGTAACAGATTCATTTTTGGAAAAAACAGTAGAAACTTTGCTTAAAGCTGCTTACACAGGAGAAGTGGGTGATGGGAAGATCTTTGTTTCCACCATAGATGAAGCCTACAGAATAAGAACTAAAGAAAAAGGTACAGAATCCCTTAAATAAAATTTTCAGACACATTAACTACAAGATATTATGGAAGGATTGCTAACAGTAAATAATGTATGGATGATGATCTGTACAGGGCTTGTATTCTTTATGCACCTTGGTTTTGCATTTTTGGAGATCGGGCTGACCAGACAAAAAAATACGATCAATATATTATTCAAAAATCTATTTATAATCACTGCAGGTTTACTCCTTTATTGTTTAATAGGCTTCAATCTTATGTATCCCGGAGAATTCAATGGCTATTTCGGCTTTGCAGGATTTGGATTAAGCAGCCCATTGGTTAACGGCTCATTAGACCTGGCTTATAACGAAGGATACACCTATTGGACAGATTTTCTATTCCAGGGAATGTTCGCAGCGACCGCAGCGACCATTGTTTCCGGAGCGGTTGCAGAACGTATTAAAATAAACAGCTTTATGATCTTTGTGGTGTTATATGTTGGTTTAATATATCCTATCGCCGGATCCTGGAAATGGGGAGGTGGATTCCTTGATGAAATGGGTTTCTATGATTTTGCAGGCTCTACCCTTGTTCACTCTGTAGGTGGATGGGCCGCACTTGTCGCAATCTGGTTATTAGGTGCCAGAATTGGAAAATTCAAGAATGGACAAATGGGAGCTTTCCCAGGTCACAGCATGCCTTTTGCCACTGCAGGTGTAATAATCTTATGGCTGGGATGGTTTGGATTTAACGGTGGTTCTGTTTTATCAGCAGATCCAGAGCTGACTTCTCTTACTCTGGTAACGACGTGCCTAGCAGCAGCCGCCGGAGGAGTTTCATCATTTCTTGTTTCCACCTTTAGATATAAAAATTATGATATCACCATGTTCTTGAACGGAATATTAGGTGGTCTGGTAGGTATCACCGCCGGGGCAGATCAAATGTCACCGACAGATGCTATAATAATTGGAGCGGTTGCAGGAGCTGTTATTGTATTTGGTGTTGCTCTTATAGATCGTATAAGACTGGATGATCCTGTAGGTGCCGTGGCAGTACATCTTATTTGTGGAATTTGGGGAACCCTGGCTGTTGGAATCTTCGGAAATCTTGCCGGATTCGATCAGTTCCTTACACAATTAATTGGTGTTGGCTGTTATGCAGCAATCTGCATAGTTGGTTCATTCCTAATATTTTATTCTATGAAAGCTACCATCGGAATTCGGGTATCGGCCAAAGAAGAAACTGAAGGATTGGATATTCATGAACACGATATGCATGCTTATCCAGATTTTGGAGTGAAGGAAAATTAAGAACTCAAATTCTGTAAAAAAACTTAATAAGAACGGAAACTATATCCCTACCATAATAATTATAATTACGAAAGGAAGATTAGATGATTTTCCTGAAGAGCTAATGTCAGATCACGAATTAAATACCTTTTAATTAGTGCTTATCAAATGACTTTACCCCGGCAAATATTTCTATAGCCAGATCATTCTCTTCAGGAGGTACAGGACAGGAATAATTGCCATTATAAGCACAGTAAGGATTATATGCCCTGTTAAAGTCAAGAATCACTTGTGAAGATTCC
>CBDTXN010000020.1:0-20221 GCA_965364455.1 uncultured Flavobacteriaceae bacterium | reverse complement strand
GAAATCCAGAATTATCAGCAAAAGATCTTACCCAGGATAAGGACGTACTGGATACCTGGTTTTCCTCATGGTTATGGCCAATGAGTGTATTTAATGGGATTCTGGAGCCGGAAAATAAAGAAATCCAATACTATTACCCTACCAATGATCTTGTAACTGCTCCTGAGATTCTTTTCTTCTGGGTAGCCAGAATGATCATGGCAGGTTATGAATATAGAGGTGAAAGACCATTTAAAAATGTATATCTAACCGGGATAGTTCGTGATAAGCAAAGACGTAAAATGTCTAAGTCGCTAGGTAATTCACCAGACCCGCTTGAACTTATTGAGCAATATGGAGCAGATGGAGTAAGAGTGGGAATGCTTTTGAGTTCTCCTGCTGGTAACGACCTTATGTTCGATGAAGATCTTTGTAAGCAGGGGAGTGCCTTTACTAATAAGATATGGAATGCTTTCAGGCTGGTAAAAGGTTGGGAGATTTCAGAAGATATTGAGCAGCCTGAAACTGCTAAAATGGCTATCGATTGGTATCGATCTAAATTCCAGAAGACTTTAAAGGAAATTGAGGATCATTATTCTAAATATAGAATTAGTGACGCTTTAATGGCAACCTATAAGTTGGTATGGGATGACTACTGTAGCTGGTTCCTGGAAATGGTAAAGCCAGCTTACGGAGAACCAATGGATGCTAAAACCTACAAGGAAATAATTTCAATTCTGGAAGATAATCTAAAGATCCTACATCCATTTATGCCTTTTGTAACTGAAGAGATCTGGCAGGAAATTACCAATCGTACTCCGGAAGAAGCTCTTATCATTTCAAATTGGCCAGAAGAAACTAGGTTGGATGAGAAGATCATAAAAGAATTTTCTCATGCTGCTGAGGTTATTGCAGGTGTAAGGAAAATTAGAAAGGAGAAGAATATCTCCTTTAAGAATGAGATAGACCTTAGTATCATGAACAATGAGGATATCTCCAGTACTTTCGACTCTGTGATAGTAAAAATGGGGAATATTGGAAATATGGAATATGTAAAAGGTTCTGTAGATGGTGCTCTATCTTTTAGGGTAAGATCTAATGAATATTTTATTCCTATTGGAGGAGCCATTGACGTAGAGGCAGAAAAGGAGAAAATTCAGGAAGAGTTGAATTATACCGAAGGGTTCTTGAAATCTGTAGATAAAAAGCTTTCTAACGAAAGATTTGTTAACAATGCTCCTGAGAAGGTGGTAGCAATTGAAAAGACCAAAAAAGCAGATGCTGAAGCGAAAATAGAAGCTTTAAAGGCTAGCTTAAAAAGTTTAGGATAGACTACAGTAAATAATAGAGATAAAAAAAGAGGATTTTACAATCCTCTTTTTTTTGTTCTCTCTGGTAGAAAAACTAATCTGGAATCTCACCAATATATTCCTCAACCATTTCAATATATCTTTCCCTGGCTTCTTTTTTACTTAAACTTTTTACCTGTACAAGGGCATTGATTTTAAACGCACTTCTCAGGTCACCCTGATTGGTAGGGGGGATGTAAAAGCCATTCTGTTCTGTAGCTCTTTTATATAAAGCATAAAAGTGTAAAAGCACATCTGGCGGGAACTGCTGCTTGGTGCTGCTCGCCATATCATAGGCTTTTAGAAATTTTGAATTTTCTTTTGCCTTCATAACTTTAAGAAGTTACATCAGCGATAACACTAACGCCTCCCTTAACTTTTTGATTAATTTCAACATTTACTTTTGTTCCAACTGGAACAAATACATCTACACGACTACCAAATTTAATAAATCCGCTGTCACTACCCTGGACTACTTCAGTTCCAACTTCTGCGTAATTTACGATTCTTTTCGCAAGAGCGCCAGCGATTTGACGATACAAAATCTCTCCGGCAGTCTCATTCTTTACTACTACAGTAGTTCTTTCGTTTTCTTCACTTGACTTTGGATGCCATGCTACCAGGAACTTTCCTGGGTGATATTTGCTATAGGTCACTTTACCTCCAACAGGATGCCTTGTAACATGTACATTTATGGGTGACATAAATATAGATATCTGTAGTCTTTTGTCTTTAAAATATTCTTTTTCTTCTACTTCTTCAATAGCGACTACTTTTCCATCCACAGGTGCGATTATATGCTCATTATTGTGGTTCGTTGGTCTTTTCGGATTTCTGAAAAACTGAATTATCAGAAGAAAGAATAAAATTGAAGCCACCAAAATGGCGAATTTTATCCAGTAGGTGTTTATTAAACTGTAGGTAATGATATTTATTGCGATCAGGATGATCGCAGTTATTGTCATTATTTTATATCCTTCCTTATGAAACATAGTTTAAAATATATAAATAGGCATAGATAAAAGGGCTTGCAAAGATAATACTATCTAATCTGTCAAACAATCCTCCGTGTCCCGGCATCAATTTTCCGCTGTCTTTGACCCCTGCCTGTCGTTTAAATTTTGATTGAATAAGATCTCCCAGTGTCCCAAAAATACTTAGGATAATAGCCATCCCGAGCCAGGTCCACATAGTCAAGAAATCTGTGTAATACCATATAGCATAACTCATTAGTACACTAAATACCAGGCCACCCAGGAAACCTTCAATTGTTTTATTGGGCGAGATCTTTTCATAAAGCTTACGTTTTCCAAAATTCTTACCTATAAGATAAGCAAATGTATCGTTGGTCCAAATAAGGAAAAAGATTCCAATAACAAGCTTAGGGATAAAAACCCCTTCAATAGTGGGGATGAGGGTGAGAAATATGGTAGAAGAAATAAGGTAAAATATGATAATGATATATTTCTTCTTCTCAAATACCGGTATTTTTTTAATGACTATCAGGTCTTTTACCAGGAACAGGTTGACGAAAATGGTTATAAATAATAGCAGGATGGTGGCATCCTGATTAAACTTTAGAAAGCTGAAAAGATAAAAAAGGACAGCTTGAAGAATATAAAGGGCATAGCTTTTTAAGCGTAAGAGCTTCTGCATCTCAACTAAGCAAACCAGGCTTAACAGATAAAAGAGTATTATAAAAATAACCTCGGAAGATAGAATTGAAGCAACCAGTATAGCGGTATACAACAATCCCGAAACAGCACGAATAATGGTTTCCCTCATATATTAAAGATCTTCCAGCAGCAGCAAATATAGGTTTTTTGTACTACTTCCATAGGTCATAAAATCACCTTCTTTTTGAGTTTCAAAATTTTTGATCGTGGTGATATTGGAAGGAATATGCTGTTTGTTTTTGAATTTGATTCCTCTAAGCCCTTCACCTATAGTATCTATAAGCTGGCTAGTGGAGGAAAGAATTATGAAATTGGCAGGAAGATCATGAAGTTTCCTTTCTTTGATCTGGTTTGAAGATATCAAAATCGAGCCATCGTTAGCAACCAGAAATTCGCAGGTCGATAAATAGAACTCTGCGTTCGCAGATTTATTGAAATCCAGGTTAAACCCCTGAAACTTATTTTTCAAATTTTCATCGAAGCAACAACATTGACTTTCATACCAGTCATTTTCCATCAAGATATTGTCAAAAGCTTCCTGAATTTCTGAATCATCTACGCAATACAAAAATTTCCCACCGTTATTTTTAAAATTGAGCATAAAGCGCTCATCGGTAGGCAGTTTTACCTCCGGCATATATTTCCCTCTGTCAGCTTTCTCAGGGATATCCTGATCCTGGTCTGGCTTCGACTTGGGATTAAGAAACCTCTTGAATAGATTCATAGAGTTTTGGGTATGATTCCTACAGTCATTTTATCAAAGTTAAAAAATCTGAAATTAACCATTGTTTAATTTCAGATTTTTTACTTCAACTTCTACACTACTTATTAACCGAATCGTTTTCAGTTAATTCTCCTTCTTCATCTGTGTCATTTCCTTCTGAAGACTTGTTTGCACTGTCTTTAGGCAGTGTGTTCTTTTCTGAAAGTGGCTTGCCTTCTTCTTTTTCTTTGTCGAAAGGTCGTTTTCCAAAGATCTTTTCAAGGTCGTCTTTAAAGATAACTTCCTTGTCCAAAAGAATCTCTGCTAATTGGGTAAGTTTATCTTTATTGTGCTCAAGTAGATCTACTGCTCGTTGATATTGGGCTTCGATCAGGTTTGAGATCTCTTTATCTATAAGCTCAGAAGTTTTCTCACTATATGGTTTTGTGAAATTGTATTCACTTTGTCCTGAAGAATCATAGTACGTCAGGTTACCTACAGCATCATTAAGACCATAAACAGTAACCATTGCTCTGGCCTGTTTTGTTACTTTTTCAAGGTCACTTAGAGCTCCTGTAGAGATCTTGTTGAAAATTACCTTTTCAGCAGCACGTCCACCTAATGCGGCGCACATTTCATCCAGCATTTGTTCTGGTCTAACAATAAGTCTTTCTTCCGGAAGGTACCAGGCAGCTCCGAGAGACTGACCTCTAGGTACAATTGTAACTTTAACCAGGGGAGCAGCATGCTCTAACATCCAGCTCGTAGTTGCATGGCCAGCTTCGTGAAAAGCAATTGCTTTTTTCTCGTCTGGTGTTATTATTTTGTTTTTCTTCTCCAGTCCTCCAACAATTCTATCTACGGCATCAAGAAAATCCTGTTTACCTACAGCTTTATTCCCTTTTCTGGCTGCAATAAGTGCCGCTTCGTTACAAACGTTGGCAATATCAGCTCCGGAGAATCCTGGGGTTTGTTTGGCTAAGAATTCAACATCAAGCTCATCAGAAACTTTCTTTAAAGGCTTAAGATGCACTTCAAATATTTCTCTTCTTTCATTTAGGTCTGGAAGGTCCACATAAATTTGCCTGTCAAATCGACCTGCACGCATAAGTGCCTTGTCCAGTACATCTGCACGGTTGGTGGCAGCGATTACGATCACGTTCGTGTTCGTTCCAAAACCATCCATCTCTGTTAATAACTGGTTTAGGGTATTCTCACGTTCATCATTAGAACCTGAGAAATTACTTTTTCCTCTTGCTCTACCAATCGCATCGATCTCATCTATAAATATGATCGAAGGAGATTTTTCCTTGGCTTGCTTGAACAGGTCTCTTACCCTTGAAGCACCAACACCAACGAACATTTCTACGAAGTCTGATCCAGACAGTGAGAAGAATGGCACCTTTGCTTCACCGGCAACGGCTTTGGCTAATAATGTTTTTCCTGTTCCGGGAGGTCCTACCAATAAAGCTCCTTTAGGGATCTTACCACCCAGGGCGGTGTATTTTTCTGGTTGCTTAAGGAAATCTACAATTTCCTGTACTTCTTCTTTAGCACCTTCAAGCCCGGCAACATCTTTAAAAGATGTCTTTACATCTGTATTCTGGTCGAATAATTTGGCTTTAGATTTACCAATATTGAAGATCTGACCTCCAGCACCTCCGCCGGCACCTGAGCTCATTTTACGCATGATAAAGATCCAAACCCCAATGATCAGGATAAAAGGAAGTAAAGCCCAGAACAATTCCCCGATTACATCGCTGGAGGTATCATAGGTTACAACCGTATTAAGATTGTTTTCCTTTTTGATTTCATTTATATCATTTTCAAAATTCTGAAGATCTCCAAATTGGAAAGTATATGTTGGAGATTCCCCGGTAGGGAAAAATTCAGGATCGATGTTTTTCTTATGGATCTCTTTTTCCTTGGCTTCAGCCGTTAAATAAACACGAGCCTGATTACGGTTAATGATCTCAACCTTCTCAATATCGCCATTTCTAAGATAATCCTTGAATTCAGCCGGGTTTGTTTTGGCAGGTTCTGAGAAACCTCCGTCACCAAACAAATTGAGGCCTAAAAATATAATAATGATCGCCGCATAAATCCAGTAAGCACTGAATTTAGGTTTTTTGGGATCTAATTTTTTCTTCGGTTTTTGATTCGCCATTCTGTCGTTCTAAAAGATTTGGATTTAATAACTGGTTTCTATGGAAGTGATCTTTGCATCTCCCCATAGGCTTTCAATATCGTAAAATTCCCTGATATGCTTCTGGAATACATGTACAACTACATTTACGTAGTCCATAAGTACCCATTCTGCATTTTCGCTTCCTTCAATATGCCAAGGCTTATCTTTCAGGTTTTTACTAACTGTTTTTTGTATGGAATTGACTATGGCGTTAACCTGTGTATTGGAGGTACCATTACAAATTATGAAATAATCACAAACGGTATTTTCGATCTCTCTAAGGTCCAGGATATCAATATCATTACCTTTAACTTCCTCTATCCCTTTTATAATATGTGCAATAAGTTGATCGCTGTTTTTTTCCTTTTCTGACATTAAATTAATTTATTTACGCAAATTTATCATTTTTTGCTCTTTTAAAGAGATTGTTTGCAGAAGATTTAACGCCTTATCTCTTATACTTTTATATGCGTATAATCAAAGTTGATGCCATTGATTCCACTAATTCCTTCGTTCGGAAGTTTTACGAAGGTAATAAGGATTTTGAACCGGTTTGTGTTAGAGCTATTACACAAACTGCCGGTAGGGGGCAAAGAGGCTCTAACTGGGTTTCAAAAACGGGGAAGAACCTTACATTCAGTATACTCTATCCTCAGAAAAAGTTGAATATTTCAAAACATTTTCTTCTTAGTGCTTCAGTATCTCTGGCAGTTATCGAAGCATTAGCAACATTGGATATTCCTGATCTTAAGGTTAAATGGCCAAACGACATTCTGTCAGCAAAACTGAAAATAGGTGGCATTCTTATTGAAAATATCGTAAAAACAGAAGGTATCGTAGCCAGTGTCATTGGGATTGGATTGAATATAAACCAGGAAGACTTTAAAGATTTGCCACAGGCAGGATCATTAAAAAGTATTAGTGGTTCAAGCTTTGACCTGGATAAAGTACTTTTTAAAGTAGTTTCAAAAATTGAAGAGAACTTAATTGCATTGCCTGATATGTCCAGTACTGAAATCCTGGAAAGATATGCTCAGAATATGTTCAGGTTAAATGTTGTTTCATCCTTTGCTAATCCCGATGGAAAACGGTTTAATGGAATTATTCGGGGGGTTACAACTGAAGGAAAATTGAATCTTGAAATTGAAGATGCTGTTTTTAAAACTTATGATCTTAAAGAGATCGCGTTGCTTTATTAAAAAGAAAAAGCCGGATATTATCCGGCTTATGATCTAAAATTATTTTATGTATTTAAAGTTTACCGATATTCTCGGTAAGTGCAGTAATGAATTTCTTTAAAGGGCCTTTGATCATCATACTCATCATAGGGTTGAAGTTTCCTTCAAAATCCATATTCACTTCGCTTTGATCAGCTCCCGCTTCTGCAATGTGAGTATTTAATTTAAATGGGAATTTATCTGAAGTAGAACCTAAGACCACTAATTCAGGCTCTCTAGTCTCAATAATTTTTAATCTTATTTCCGGCATCCCTTTTAATTGGAAAAGAAAAGTATCCTCTGAGGTTACTTCAAACTTTTCTTTACTTGCAGGCATGATCTGTTCGTAATTTTCAACATTGGTTAAAAATTGGAACATTTCCTGCTGGTTTTTTCCGGCAGTTACTTTTGGGCTTTCTAATTTCATTTTATGATTTCCAGTTCGCAGGATCTTCTCTCCATTTACGAAGAACGCCTGCTTCTTTTACATTGATATAGTTAGTTTTTTGGGCAGTTTCGATAAGGTTCTCGTAGTCACTCAAAGTGTAGAGTTCTATTTCATGATTTTCAAAATTTTCAACAGCTGTGTCAAAGCCATAGGTGAAAATAGCGAACATGCCTTTAATATTGGCACCTGCTTCCTTTAAAGCTTTTACGGCATTCAGGCTGCTATTTCCGGTGCTAATTAGATCCTCGATCACAACTACCGTTTGGCCTTCTTCAAGGTTTCCTTCGATCTGGTTTTGCCTTCCATGACCTTTTGGCTGGGGTCTTACATATGCGAATGGCAGGCTCAAATATTCAGCAACCAGCATTCCAATTCCTATGGCACCTGTTGCTACTGCTGCGATCACATCGGGTTTACCATATTTTTCTTCAATTTGCCTTGCGAAATTTTCACGAATATAATTTCTGATCACAGGATATGACAAAATGATCCTGTTATCACAGTATATTGGTGACTTCCATCCGCTAGCCCAGGTAAAGGGTTGTTGTGGTTCTAATTTTATTGCTTTAATTTGCAACAAAAGCTCAGCAGTCTTTTTTGCTGTTTCTTTATTCAAAATCATAGCTGCAAATGTATAAAGTTTTTGTTAATGATATTCCCATTATCGTTTCAACGCAAAAAGAAATTGGGGAAAAATATACATCTTTTCCTTTAAAGACAGTCCGTCTTAAGAAAGTCATCAGAAAAATCCTTAAAGGAAAATTAATATATGTGAATCTATATCATCCTGATGAGACCAAGCTTTTGAAGTTTCTCTTGAAAAAAATGAAAGTGGTAAAGGCAGCTGGTGGAATGGTGAAAAATCAGCATGACGATATACTTTTTATTTATAGAAACCATCGCTGGGACCTGCCTAAGGGAAAAACCGAAAAGAAGGAAAGTATCCAGGATGCCGCAATTAGAGAAGTGGAGGAGGAAACAGGAGTAGAAGGCTTGCAAATCACCAGGTTTATAACTCGTACCTATCACGTTTTTAAGCGTAAAGGTAAGCTTAAGTTAAAGGAAACTCACTGGTTCGAAATGTATACTGAATATGACGGTGAACTTATTCCTGAACACAGCGAAGGAATTAAAAAAGCGAAATGGAAGAACTTCGAAAAAAGTCAGAAGGCCCTTAAAAAGTCCTATGCAAATATCAAGATGTTATTTCCTGAAAAATACCTAGCGGGGAAGTCGGAAGATAGGGTAGCGTAGATGCGCCTCCTCATAATTTTCAGATCTCTTATGTAACCAGTCCAGTTGCGCATACCAGTTTTTTCTGAACTCAGAATCACTTCTCTTTTTCTGTTCGAATTCCTCCTTTAAGGCCTCGTTGCTTTCCAGCATTTCTTTGGCAATATCCTCAAAAACATAAGGTGAAAAACCTTCTTTTTGCTGAAGAACAGTGTCAAAGAAGTTCCAGTTAAAGAATGAATCTGTCGCTTCAGGCTCTAAAGTTTCAATTAAATATCGTGCGCCATCCTGAAAAGTAGTGATGAGATAATCTCCTTTTCTAAACCTTACCTCTTCAGAAGTTTTGGTGACACTTGTGTTTTTGTGAACGTAGTGGCCTTCATAGGCCGTTTCGGAGGTTTCGAAATCACCGATCTTATAGGTCTCTACGGTGATGAGGGTATCACGCTCCAGGGGCTCCATTTTGATTTTATTCATTTTTAGGCGATCTATAACCTGCCACCAGCCCTGGGGAATTATATAAGCTCTTGGGATTTCAATTTCCTTTGAAACAGTAAAATTGTCGAAATAATCAATCTCTTTATTAAAAGGCTTTTCCCGATCATATCTTAGTCTCTCCTGTCCCGTTATTTCACTGGTAATATTTTCGCCTTCATAACCTTTAAATTCTCTTTTTGAAGGATTCTCTTCGTCTACCTCAAACTTTAAATTATAACTTCGATCAGTTAGATACTTTCTGCGAGCCTGATTTCTAAGATCTTTTATAATGGTACTTTCAGCATCTGTTATCTTGATCATTGATCTCATTAACTCATAGGTTCCACGAACCCTTTTATCGTAAGGTTTAAGCATATGGGTTTCAACCATCAATCCAAGGGTGTTCCAGAGGCTAGTGTATCCAGTTGAATATCTAGGGGAGTCCATGAACTGAGAAAAACCTTTTTCCGGAACCTCGTTATAAACATTTACATAAGGAGTGATATCCCAATCTTTTGCTTTTAACGAATCCTCCAGGGCGGGCATCATTTTCTTTTTCACATAATTGCCAAGGTTTCCACCTAATTTATCATGCTGGGTGAAAAGATGGGTAAGGGTGTATTGATAATCTGCCCCATTGCTTACATGATTATCAATAAAAACATCGGGATTTAAATAGTGGAATATCTCGTAAAATGTCTGGGCATTTTTAGTGTCTGCCTTTATAAAATCCCTGTTCAGGTCATAGTTTCTAGCATTTCCCCTGAAACCGTATTCCTTTGGACCGTTTTGATTGGTACGTGTGGTTGAATTTCTATTCAAAGCTCCACCAACGTTATAAATAGGAATAGTGGCAATAATCGTATTCTTTGGTGAACTTATGGAGTCTCCTGCCATATCCCTGAAAAGCATCATCGTAGCATCGATCCCATCACTTTCGCCCGGATGTATACCATTATTAATGAGCATAACACTGTGGGATTTTCTTAGCTTTTCAAGATCCTGCTCACCAGATCTGTTATAAATAGCCAGATGTAAAGGTAAACCGCTGTCAGTTTCTCCGAATTTTTGCAGGGTTATGCTGGGATAAGCATCGGCCAGTTCTTTATAAAAAGTAATGACTTCATTATAGGTACCGGTTTCTTCTCCACTGGACTTTTCGAATCTCGTTTCAAAGTCGTATTCCTTTACTAATTTGTATTTAGAGAAATCACAGGATGTAAGGCTGATCATTATCCCCAATACCAACCATAGTTTTTTCATCTGGTGCTGTTTATTTAATTTTTGGTCAGATGTAATTCGCCAATTTTGATTTCTTTTGGAATCAAATTACCGTATTGGCTCATTTCATAAATTTTCCTAAAATATGTAGCGGTAAACTTAATTAAAAACTCACAGAGTAGCTAAAAAAGCAGTGGTTTCTGTGAGATGAGTGTTTTTGTTAAAGTATATCTAATCCCATTTATATCCTTTTTCTTATCCTTATTTCCCGCTACTTTTAAGAAAAATTGCAATATGAGAAGAACTTTATCCTTGCTCGTGTTTTCCGGAGCTGTATTATTTTCAGGTAATGTCACTGGACAGGCAAACGAAAATTTAAGTGAAGCTAAGAAAAATGAATTGGCACAATCGGGTCCCGATTATGCCGAAACTGCAATAGGTAAGATACAACTACCTGCTCCTTTTGCTACAGAATCTGTGAGGAAGGTGAGTAAAATCGTAGCCTGGCCAGAAGGTAAAATGCCTGAAGCTCCTAAAGGTTTTAAAGTCACAAAGTTTGCTGATGGATTGGATCACCCGCGTAGGACATATGTAGGGCCAAATAGCGATATTTTCGTGGTAGAGTCTGATGACGCTAAAAACAGTGCCAATAAGATAACGATGTTCAGAGATAAGGATCAGGACGGAGTGCCAGATGAGAAATACTCCTTTCTCAAAAATCTGAATCAACCTTATGGAATGCTCGTGTTGGGTGACTGGTTTTATGTGGCGAATGTGGATGCATTGATTCGCTTCCCGTACAAGAAAGGGCAAAACGCTATAGATAGTGAACCGGAAAAAATTCTGGAATTACCGGCAGGTGGATATAATCACCACTGGACCAGAAATATTATTGCTGGACCAAATAATGATAAGATCTACATTACAGTAGGGAGTTCAAGTAATGTTGGCGAACATGGTATGGAAAAGGAAGAAAGAAGGGCTAATATTATAGAAATAAACCCTGATGGTAGTGGTGAAAAGATCTATGCTGCCGGTCTTAGAAATCCTGTGGGAGTAGATTGGAATCCGGTTACAGGGGAACTTTGGACTGCTGTAAATGAAAGGGATAAAATTGGTAATAATCTGGTGCCAGATTATGTGACAAGTGTTAAGGAAGGTGGCTGGTACGGTTGGCCATATTCTTATTTCGGGGATATTAAAGATCCCAGGTGGGCATCAGACCCGCATAATGAAATGGTGGAAAAATCTATAGTTCCAGATGTTGCCGTTGGTGCACATACTGCTTCATTAGGACTTACTTTTTATGATAAAAAATCCTTTCCGGAAAAATACCATAATGGTGCTTTCGTAGGTCAGCATGGTTCCTGGAATAGAGCTGAATTTGCCGGTTATAAAGTACTTTTTATACCTTTCGATGAAAATGGTGATCCACAAGAACCAGAAGATTTCCTTACTGGTTTTATTGCCGATGGTGATGCTAGCCAGGTCTACGGAAGGCCGGTGGGAGTTACCACACTTCCCGATGGATCACTTCTTGTTAACGATGATGACGGAAATGTGATCTGGAGGGTTTCAGCTGAATAATATCAATTTGAAGAAAAAAATATACTTAATTCTGCTTTTAGCCTGCTTTGGTAATGTAACTGCACAGAAAATCAGTGGAATTGTATTGGACAGTAAGTCTGGTGATCCTCTGGAAAATGTTAAGATCCTGAATGTGAACTCTGGTGAAACTGAAGTGTCCGATAATTCAGGCGAGTTTGAGTTTTCAGATGTTGATTTTCCAGTAACAATTCGGTTTTCCCTATTAGGTTATACAGATATTACTATAGAATATCAGGAAGATCAGAAATCGGTTAGGATTTATCTCGATAGGGAAATTGATCAGCTATCTGAAGTTCTGGTGCGAAGTTCAAATATTCCGCAGGAAGTTAGAAATATACCTGCGGCTATTAGCCTCATTTCCGAAACAGACCTCGAACGAACCGATAATTTTAACCTGGTGCAGAATTTTAATTTTGTTCCGGGTGTTTTTGTTAGCCAGGGCGCCCTAAATACTAATAAAATCAATATTCGCGGAATTGGAGCGAGGTCCCAATACAGTACCAATCGGATAAAGGCATATATCAATGGTATTCCCCTAACCACGGCCGAAGGTGAGCTTACTTTGGATGATTTCGACGGAGAATACCTGGACCGGATCGAGATCTTTAAAGGTCCGGTTTCATCGGTTTTTGGTGCAGGTCTGGGTGGTGCAATAAATCTTTACACTAAAAGGAATATAAATGATCAAAGATCTGTCCTTGCAGATTTTAGCTATGGAAGTTTTAATACCAGAAAGACCAGAGCGAATTTTAGCTATACCAAAGATAGTCTCGATATTTCGGTAAATTATAACCAGGTTCAAAGCGACGGGTATCGTCAGAATGGAGAATACGATCGAATTTCTTTTCTGGGATCGGCCGGCCTTATGAACAAATCTGGGAATTACTGGTCCTTCTTTTTTTCTTATACCAATCTGAAAGCTTATATACCAAGTTCTTTAAATGAAGAGGATTTCAGGAATGATCCTGAAAAAGCTGCCTTCACCTGGAATCAGGCTGCTGGATATGAATCTTATGACAAGAATATTTTCGGAGTTTCTTATGAGCATAATTTCTCTGAAACTTTTACAAATCAGACCTCCGTTTTTTATAATTCCCGGGATGGTTATGAGCCCAGGCCTTTTGATATTTTAGATGAGGATAGAAACTCTTTCGGGGCCCGGACGAAATTCAATTATCAAACCCCAATTTTTGATAGGTCATCTGAAATTAGCTTTGGGGCTGAAGGCATGTTAGAATTTTACGAAACAGGAACTTTTGAAAACCTCTATGAAGAAACAGAGCAGAGGCGGAGTCTTCAGGGAGATCAACTAAGCCTGAATGAACAAGACCGAAGTTATATCAATGTGTTTGTTCAAATGAATATGGAGCTTACTTCAAAATTACTGCTGGAAGCAGGTCTTAATTTTAATGCCACAGCTTATAACCTGGAAGATAAATTTGATATTGATGAAAATGATCAATCGGGTGATTATAGTTTTGATCCGGTAATTTCGCCAAGATTAGGCTTAAGTTATGAAGCTTTTGTTGGTAAGAATTTCTATGCTTCAGCCAGCCACGGTTTTTCTACTCCTACGGTTGCTGAAACATTAACCCCGGAAGGGCAAATTAATACAGATCTTAAAACTGAAACAGGTTGGAATTATGACATTGGTTTCAAAGGCACATGGCTGGATACCAAGCTTTCTCCTGAGCTAAATCTATATTCTATTCAGATCAGAAATCTGCTGGTAGCGAGAAGGGTGGGGCAGGATCAATATGTTGGTGTAAACGCAGGTAAATCTGATCATAACGGAATTGAATTTACCTCGGCATATCAAACAAGGTTTAATTCAAATATTCGTATAAAATTATTTTTGAACTCGAATTTCAACTTTTTCGAATTTGACAGATTTGTCGACCTGGGAGAAAATTACTCCGGAAACACTATTCCGGGAGTGCCGGAATATATGATATCTCCCGGAGCTGAGTTTGGGTATAGAAACTTCGCGGTAAATCTCAATTTCCAATCCTTTGGACGAATGGCCTTAGATGATGCCAATTCCGGGTACACAGATCCTTACCAGTTGCTTAACTTAAAATTGAACTATAACTGGAACCTGAGTTCAGGATTTAATCTGAAATTTAATTTCGGGATCAATAATATTCTGGATGAAGATTATGCCGCCAGCATAGTTACTAATGCAGTTGGCTTTGGTGGTTCTGCTCCTCGTTATTATTATCCTGGAAATCCAAGGAATTTCTTTGGTGGGGTTTCAGCGAGATTTGACTTGTAGTGTCATTTAAAGGAAGTGAGGAATTTCAACTTAGATCCCAAAATTTTAGATTCAATGAAATGAGATAAATTATCATGGATGTTCCGTAAACTTAAATAGACCCTGAAATAAATTCAGGGTGACGTTTCGTTTTTAAATTATCGTCATCCTGAACTTGTTTCAGGATCTTTAAATTCAGATTCCTTATTTAATTAGGAATGATAATTAATTTTACTTCTTACGCACCACAGCAGGTACCATGAACTCGTAATTTCCGCCGTGGTGCATCACGTCTCTAACCACAGTTGAAGAAATATGTGCTTTCCCCGAGCTTGAAATGAGAAAAACACTTTCAATACCAGACATTTTATAATTCGTCTGCCCTATGGCTTTTTCAAATTCAAGATCCTGACCATTTCGTAATCCGCGTAGAATAAAGCCAGCCTCCTGAGATTTGCAATAATCTATTGTAAGTCCCTTATAGGTGTCAACCTTAACCTTTGGCTCGTCTTTATAGGTTTCCTTCAGGAAATGAACACGGTCTTCAAGGCTGAACATATATTTCTTACTGGAATTAGTGCCTATGGCCAGTATGATCTCATCAAATAAAGGCAAAGCTCTGTCAATAATATCGGTATGTCCTAAAGTAAGCGGATCAAAGGATCCGGGAAAAACGGCTTTTTTCATCAGGCAGTTTTGATCGGTTATTTAATGCAAAAGGTACTTAGAATTTATCACTTTTGGTTTAGAGCAGCTTCAATGGCGCTACCAAAAAGGTCTTTAAGGCTTATGCCGGCCTTTTCTGCCTGTTGAGGTAAAATACTCGCCTGGCTAATTCCCGGATTCGTATTCATCTCGATAAAGTGAGGTTCGCCCTCATGGAAAATAAATTCAGACCTGGAAAAACCTTTCATTTTTAACTTCTTGTAGATCATAACCGCGATATCCTGCACTTTTTGAGTGTCTTCTTCAGATATTCTGGCTGGAGTGATCTCCTGGGATTTCCCGAGATACTTTGCGGCGTAATCAAAGAATTCACCTTCAGGAACGATTTCAGTAACCGGTAAAGCCATTACTTCACCTTTATAGGTGATAACTCCCACAGAAACCTCTGTTCCGTCGAGGAAAGATTCAATGATCGCTTCATTATCTTCCGTAAAGGCCGTTTTGGCAGCATCTTCGATCTCATCTTCCGTTTTTACCTTAGTAACTCCAAAACTACTACCGGCACGATTGGCCTTTACAAAACAAGGTAATCCTACTTTATCTACGATCTCCTTGGTATCTATTTCTTCATCTTTATTCAGAAAATAATTCGTAGCCGCTTTAATTCCGTAAGGTCTTAGAACACTTATTAGATCTCTTTTATTAAAAGTCAGTGCAGACTGATAATAATCACAGCTGGTTTGTGGGATTCCTATCAATTCAAGGTAGGCCTGAAGCAGTCCGTTCTCCCCTGGAGTACCATGAATAGTGTTGAATACGCAATCAAATTTTATGATCTTATCATTCATCTTTACCGTGAAATTACTCTTATTGATGGGGTATGGAGTGTCATCCTCGGCTACTACAAACCATTCACCTTTTAAAATGTGAACCCTGTAAGGCTCATAAAGATCGCGGTCAAGATGTTTGTAAACAATGTTTCCGCTATTAATGGAAATGCGATATTCACTGGAATAGCCGCCCATGGCAATGGCAATTTTTTTCTTCATATTCAATATATCCGGTTAGATGTCGTTAAACAAAAATATCACTTAAAAGGGCAGTCACCAAAACCAAAGGGTTTTATATCTTTGCCCATTATTTATAAACTATGGGATTATTTCGATTTATTTTCAGCAAGACCTTTTTGATTCAACTTGTGCTGGCAGGTATTGTATTGGTTATCATATCATTTTTAACGATGCAATGGCTTGATTATTCTACGAACCAGGATCAAAGAATAGAGGTGCCAGACCTGGCTAAAATGAATCTTGATGATGTTGAAGGTAGACTTGAAGAATTAAATCTTGATTACGAGATCCTGGATTCTGCTAATTTTAATCCTGATTTCCCAAGATATTCTGTAATAGACCAGGTTCCTGCACCGGGTAAGTTTGTAAAGGAAGACCGAAAGATCTACCTGACCCTTAACCCATCAGGCTATAGAAAGATACAGGTGCCAACTAACCTTATTAGAAAGACCAGAAGGCAGGTTGAGCCAACCTTGAGATCCCTTGGTTTTCAAATAGGTGAGATCTCCTACAAACCAGATATTGCTGAAGATGCCGTTCTGGAATTAAGGCATAAAGGCAGTCTTGTAAGACCAGGAGATGAATTGATGAAAACTTCAACCATCGATCTTGTGCTAGGTGATGGTAGTGGAAGATATAGAGGAAGCGAAGATACTCTTGATGTTGAGAGCGAAAATGAAAGCGAAATAGATGAATTCTAATAAAGACCAGAGAGAAGAAATTGAAGATGAAGGAGAGGACGAAAGCCTTTATGAACATCATAAATTTAAAGCTGAAGTAGGGCAGAAGCCTTTAAGAGTCGATAAATATCTAATGAATTTTATTGAGAATGCCACTCGTAATAAAATTCAGAAAGCAGCGAAAAGCGGAAATATCTATGTGAATGGAGAAACCGTAAAGCAGAATTATAAAGTGAAGGGAGGCGATACTGTTCAGGTGATGTTCGAGCATCCACCTTATGAGTACTTGTTGGTTCCCGAAGATATTCCCCTGGATATTGTTTATGAGGACGAAACCTTGCTGGTAGTTAATAAACCTGCCGGGATGGTTGTGCATCCTGGACATGGAAACTACAGCGGAACCCTTATCAACGCTCTTGTGCATCATTTTGATAATCTTCCAAATAATAGTAGCGACCGTCCCGGGTTGGTACACCGTATAGATAAAGACACCAGCGGACTTCTTGTTATTGCCAAGACCGAAGAGGCTATGGCGCATCTGTCCAAACAGTTTTTCGATAAAACCAGTGAGCGGGAATATGTTGCCATTGTTTGGGGAAATATTGCGGAAGATGAGGGAACCATAGAAGGTAATATTGGCAGAAATCCTAAGAACAGGCTTCAAAACATGGTCTATATTGGCGATGATGCCGATAATGGTAAGCCAGCGGTTACTCACTTTAAAGTAATTGAGCGTTTAGGTTATGTTACCCTGGTTGCCTGTAAGCTGGAAACCGGAAGAACCCACCAGATCAGGGTTCATATGAAGCATATTGGGCATACTCTTTTTAATGATGAACGTTATGGTGGTGACAGAATCCTGAAGGGGACCACTTTTACTAAATACAAGCAGTTTGTAGATAATTGCTTTAAGATACTTCCTAGACAGGCTTTACATGCCAAAACTTTGGGATTTGAGCATCCCGTAACCGGAGAATGGATGAGTTTTAACTCAGATATTCCACAGGACATGGTAGATTGTATCGAGAAATGGCGCGGATATGCCAAAAATCAGCTTGAAGGCCTGTAGCATAAAAGCATTCTATAGATTCATAAGAAACAAATTTCAGGGATTTTTCGGTTCTTGACCTGATAAGTTATCTTTGAGAGAAAATTAACCGAAAAGAAATGAAAATTGTTGTTTCACCGGCGAAAACGCTGGATTATGAATCGAAATTACCAACAAACAGAGGAACTCAGCCAGAGTTTCTTGATACAGCAGTAAAACTTAACAGGAAGCTTTCCAGACAAAGTAAGAAGGAGATTTCAAACCTGATGAGCATCAGCGATAAACTGGCCGATCTCAATTATACCAGGTACCAGGAATTTGAAGAGAAGCATGATAAGAAGAATTCCCGCCCGGCCATGTATGCTTTTAACGGTGATGTTTATACTGGCCTCGATGCTTATACTATCCCAACAGATAAACTTGATAAGGTTCAGGATACCCTAAGGATATTATCTGGAATGTATGGAGTTTTAAGGCCTTTGGATCTAATTCAGCCTTACCGTTTGGAAATGGGAACTTCGATTGGAATTGAACGGAAGAAGGATCTTTACGCAGTTTGGCAAAAGAAGGTAACAGATTATCTGAATAATGAAATGGAGGATGGCGAACTCTTCGTGAATCTTGCCAGTAATGAGTATTTCAAAGCCGTTAATGCTAAAAAACTGAAATCACCTATTATTTCTCCTGTTTTCAAGGATTTCAAAAATGGGAAGTTGAAGATCATCAGTTTTTTCGCTAAAAAAGCCCGTGGATCAATGGTACGATATATCATTGATAATGATTGTAAAACCTTAGATGATATCAAAGGATTCGATTATGATGGTTATCGCTTTAGCGAAGAACATACTGATAAGGAGAATGAACCAACTTTTATCAGGTAACAAATCTCGTCAAGCTGAACTTGTTTCAGCTTCTCAAAGATCCTGAAACAAGTTCAGCTTGACGTTAAGTAAAAAATCATTATTGGAACTTTTTCACCACAAACATCCTTTCCCTCCATTTATTCCTGAAACGGCAACTAAGCTTATTGTAGGCACATTACCGCCGCCCAGGTTCACAAAAAGAGAGTTAAGGGAAGATGATGTTGATTTTTGTTATGGTAGTGGTGACGGTCAGCTTTGGATAATTCTGGACCGCATCTTCAATCTGAACCTGAAATTCGAGAATACTCAGGAAGCTGTAAAGGAGCGTAAAGAATTTTTAAAAAACAGAGGAATCGGTATTTGCGATGTGGTGGAAAGCAGCAGAAGAGAGAAGATAGATGCTTCAGATCTCGGAATGCAGAAGGTTGAACTTCGAGATATGATTGGAATTCTTAAAAAGCATACCAAGGTCGATACTTTGCTTTTCACAGGCGGCAATTCCAAAAACGGACCGGAATATTTCTTTCGAAAATACCTGAAAGAATCGGAACATGATATAAGCCTGAAAGTAGTTTCCAATAAATCACCTAGAATACATCAATTTGTTCTGGATGGTAGGTTGATCAAAACTGTCTCGTTAATTGCCCCTTCAGGTGCAGCCAATATAGCCGTAGGAAGTTCCAAATTATATAAAAAGATAAAAAAGAAGAACCCTGAATTCAATACTCTTGATTTCAGGGTTCTTCAATATCGAGAATTTTTCTAATTCATTGCAATTCTTTCTTATCCTGGTCGGCTAGTGTTGTTGGCTTAATTTTAAACTTTTTACGTTTAGGCCTTAATTTACCACTAGTTCCAATTGCAATTTTTCCTCTTTTGGTCTTTTTATCGCCTTTTCCCATTAACTACTTTTTGTTTTGTTGATCCTTAATGGTTTTTTCGTCGATATCGACCTCGTTCGTTTGTTTTTTGCGATCGCCTAATTCTCCACTTAATGGATCATCTTTTCTACGATCTTTTTTTCCTCTGTGTTTATCTTCAATTGGTCCTCCCATAACTATAATTTTATGATTCATTCTAATATAGGCAGAACTAGTCTTAAAAGCTGCTAAGAGCCTGTTACAATTAGGTTAAAGCTTTAACATTTTGGACAAATGATTCAATATTAGAGATTCCATTCTCGTTAATAAATTTAATGAAGGCGCTTCCAATGATTGCTCCTTTAGCATATTGCGTTGCCTGGTCAAAGGTTTCTTCGTCCTTTATGCCAAATCCAACAATTTGTGGGTTCTTAAGTTGAAGATCATTTATTCTCTTGAAATAGGCTTTGGTATCTTTGCCAAATCCGCTGGTAGAACCAGTAACACTCGCGCTACTCACCATATAAATAAAACCATTTGAGACTGAATCGATGAATTTGATTCTTTCCTCTGAAGTTTGCGGAGTGATCAAAAATATATTCCTTAAGCCATATTCTTCAAATAATTTCTGATATTCTTCGTGATATACGTCCACAGGGAGATCTGGAATTATAAGCCCGT